>NZ_JASCPP010000117.1:0-18396 GCF_029959745.1 Pseudomonas sp. PS01298
ACCGTGTAGGCGCCGGCTTGCCGGCGAGGACGACCGTCAGGCCGAAGCCAGGCGCGAAGCCCTCATCGCCGGCAAGCCGGACGCCTGCAAGGGCACACCGCATTGATCCAATTTTCGACAGGAGGCATTTCTGCCATGCACGCTATCGCCTTGCGTTTACCCCTGCTGCTGGCCGCAAGCCTGCCGCTGCAGGTCTTTGCCGCTGATACTCAACTGCAGACCGTGACGGTGCAGGCCAGTAGCAGCGAGTCGGATGACGACGCCCTGCCCACTCGCCCACCGACCTCGGTGTACGGCGGTATTGAAGCCAGTGTGCTCGACACCCCGCGCTCGGTGGTGCAGGTGAATGCCGAGCAATTGGCCAACGGCTCGATCCACAGTGCCGACGACCTGGTCAAATACGCGCCCGGGATTACCCGCGGCGGCGGCCAGAACGCCGGGATCGCCCCGCAGTTCCGGGCCCAGGGCTCGGAAATCTTCCAGGATGGCCAGCGCGCCTATGGCGTGCGTCACCCGGCAAACTTCAACGCCTATGAAAGCGCGGATATCGTCGCCGGCCCGTCCTCGGTCACCTACGGGTCGGTGTCCGGCAGCGGCGGCTATGTCAACTACCTGAGCAAGAAGCCCAACTTCACCGAGTTCAAGACCAAGCTCAGCGGCGAACTGGGTTCGTGGGTTCCGGACGGCACCTCGCGCAGCTCCAACAAGTTCAGCATCGACAACACCGGCCCGCTGAGTGACAACCTGGCGTACCGCGTGAGCATCACCAAGCAGCGCCAGCAGGATTTCTACGACAACGTCGACAACAACTTCGACGCATTCTACGGCGCGCTGGCCTGGCGCAACGACAACGTGCGTGTGGACTGGAACGCCAGCTACGACAACTACTACGACTACAACATCACCCACGGCTGGAACCGCGCGACCCAGGACCTGGTGGATCACGGCAAGTACTACGCCGGCCGGGCCACGCCGATTTTCCAGAACGGCAATACCCTGTGGTCACCCGTGCTGGCCTCCGGCGCCGCCGACGCACCGACCGTTGGCTGGGTGCAGCGCCAGCGCAATGCCCAGGGCCAATACAGCGTGGTCGACGGCAGCTTCCAGACCGCCTCGCCCAACACCCAGGCCAGCCCCGGCAGCCTGCGCGGCTGGGTGTATGACCCGACGCTGGCCGGCAATGGCGAGCAGTCGCTGTCGTCCCAGGTCGGGCAACGCAAGGAAGACGAAAGCAGCTCGCGGCGCTTTACCACGCAATTGCGTATCGAGGCTGACCTGTCGCCGACCATCACTGTGGCCAACAGCACGTTCTACCAGCGTTCCAGGGACATCACCGATGCCGTCGGCGCGTTCCAGGTGCAATCCAAAGACAACATTTTCGACAACCGTTTCGAATTCCGCTCGCGCAATGAAACCCAACTCGGTGGCTGGACCCTGCGCGACGAGAGCAATACCGGCCTGATCTACCGCCGCGAATTCAACCAGTCGATTGCCGCCAACAACAGCTTCGGCTCGACCATCAACGCTTATGACTTGACGCAAAATCCCTCGGGCAAGAACCCCGGCGACCTGCTCGGCCTCGACGCCAGCAACCCGGCCGGCGGCAATGGCGCGTGGATCGGCCAGCCCGGCGTGCCGCAGTACTCCAACTATTACGGCTGGCTCAACCTGGCGGCGATGTACCCGGCCGGGCACGGGCTGTATGCGGAATCCGTGGCGCCCTACACCGCTGAAAGCACCTGGTCCACCCAGACCCTGTTCAGCCAGCACAACCTCAAGTTCGGTGATTATTTGGGCCTGAACATCGGCGCCAGTCGCAGCTGGATCGACGCCGAGATCGACAACCCGTTCGTGCTCGCAGGCGGTAACAAGCGCAAGGACAGCGACAACTATCGGCTCTTCGCCTTCCAGGTCAGCCCCTATGTGAAACCGACCGAGAACACCACGCTGTACTACACCTTTGATCGCTCGCTGGCGGTCAACACCGGGTTCTTCTCCAACGGCCTGGGCTGGGGCAGCGGCACCGGTGCCAACCAGCTCAACCCACTGGCGTTTCAGAGCCTGAGCGTGCTGCATGAAGTCGGGGTGAAGGTCGAGGCGCTGCCCAACCAGCTGTTCATGACCCTGGCCGCGTTCAAGCAGGCCCGTGACCAGTCCCCCGACAGCAATAACAACATCGCGCGCCTGCAGATCAAGGGCGTGGAAGCCACCGTGCGCTATCAACCCGATGACCATCTGCGCAGCGGCCTGAACCTGTCCAAGCTGAGTGCCTACAACGAGTTCACCTCCCAGGCCGGCTTCGCCTCCGCCGGGTTCATTGCCGACAACGGCACGGTGTTTGGCGATAACAACAGCCTCAACCAGCGGCCATCCGGGCGCTACGACGCGGTGCAGATTCCCGAGTACACCGCCAGTGGCTACGTGGACTATCGCTTCGATTCGGGCTTCGGTGCCGAACTCTCCGGCTGGTGGACCAGCAGCTGGTACCTGAACCTGAGCAAGACGGTAAAGATCCCCGACGAATACAACCTCGACCTCGCCCTGTACTACCGCCAGCCGCAGTGGAGCACCACGTTGCGCGTATTGAACCTGACCAACGAGCTGAACTTCGTCAGCGGCCTGGCCGGTTCCACCAACACCTTTTTACAACCCATGCCTGGCCGCACCTTGCTGGCCCAGGTCGACTATCAATTCTGATCCACCACCGGAGCCTTCCATGTCCATTGAATTTGTCGGCATGATTTTCCCGCGCCAATGGTCCGAAACCCGTGGCGTTCGCAGCCCGGATTTCGACCTCGACTTCATCCGCCACCATGCCCGCGCCCACGAGCACGCGGGCTTTGACCGCGTGCTGATCGCCAGCGGTCCCGGCAGCGCCGACAGCCTGCAGATCGCCGCCTATGCGGCGGCCCACACCGAGCGCCTGGGTTTCATGATCGCCCACCGCCCAGGCCTCACCGCGCCGACGGTCGCCGCACGCGCCTTTGCCACGCTGGATCACACCACCGGCGGCGGACGCATCCGCCTGCACGCGATTACCGGCATCACCGCCGAGCCGCAGGAAGGCGACTTCCTGCTGGACAAGACCGAGCGCTACAAACGCACCGATGAATACCTGGAGATCGTGCGGCGCACCTGGACCGCCGAGGAGCCGTTCGATTTCGAGGGCCAATACTTCAACATCAAGGGCGCGTTTTCACCGGTCAAGCCGCTGCAGCAGCCACACATCCCGATTTCGTTCGGCGGGTCTTCGGACATCGCCTATCAGATCGCGGTCAAGCATGCGGATTTGTATGCGCTGTGGGGCGAGCCGTTGAGTGGCGTGGCAGAGCAGATTGCCAAGCTCAAGGCCGCTGCATCGGCGGCCGGGGTTGCCGCGCCGCGGGTGAGTCTGTCGGTGCGCTTGATCCTTGGAGCCACGGAGGAACTGGCCTGGCAACGCGCCGAGCAGATCCTGCAGCAGATCAAGGCCAACCCGCAGTTTGCGGCCGGCAGCCCGTGGCAGAAACGCATCAAGGGCACCGGCTCGGAACGCCTGCTGGCCGCCGCCGCCCTGGGCGACCGCCACGACCGCGCGCTGTGGATGCCCACCGCCACGGCCGTCGGCGCCTACGGCGACACCACCGCACTGGTCGGCACCCCGGAAACCGTGGCCCAGGCATTGCTGGATTATGTCGACTTGGGCGTGACGACCTTCCTCAACCGAGGCTACGACCCATTGTATGACACCGTGGATTACGGGCGGTGGATCATTCCGGCGGTGCGGGAGGAAGCGCAGCGCAGGAAAGGATTGAACTAGGACCCTTGGGGGAGCTGTATGTGGTTGGAATTTCAGCCACGACACCGCCCAACTGTAGGAGCTGGCTTGCCTGCGAAAGCGGTGTGTCAGGCACCTGATGCATCAACTGACATACCGCTTTCGCGGCCTCGCTGAAGCTCGACGGCTCTCACAGGGAGGGGGCTGTGTGGCTGGGATTGGAGCCACCACGGGTTTCGCTATGGGGTTGGAATTTGAGCAAGCACCGGGTTTCGCTATGGGGTTGGAATTTTCAGCCACTACACCGCCCAACTGTGGGAGCTGGCTTGCCTGCGAAAACGGTGTGTCAGGCACCTGATGCATCAACTGACACACCCCCTTCGCGGCCTCGCTGGGGCTCGACGGCTCCCACAGGGAGGGGTGCTGAGTGGCTGGGATTGGAGCCACCACGGGTTTCGCTCTGTGGCTGGGATTTGAGCAAGTGCCGGGTTGCGCTATGGGGTTGGAATTTCAGCCACTACACCGCCCAACTGTGGGAGCTGGCTTGCCTGCGAAAGCGGTGTATCAGGCACCTGATGCATCAACTGACATACCGCCTTCGCGGCCTCGCTAAAGCTCGACGGCTCCCACAGGGAGGTGTGCTGTGTGGCTAGGATTGGAGCCACCACAGGATCCGCTATGTGACTGGGATTGGAGCCACCACAGGATCCGCTATGTGGCTGGAATTGGAGCCACCACGGGTTTCGCTCTGTGGCTGGAATTTGAGCAAGCACCGGGTTTCGCTATGGGGTTGGAATTTCAGCCACGACACCGCCCAACTGTGGGAGCTGGCTTGCCTGCGAAAGCGGTGTGTCAGGCACCTGATGCATCAACTGACACACCGCCTTCGCGGCCTCGCTGGGGCTCGACGGCTCCCACAGGAGAGCGCCTGTGTCTGGGGGGGATTCAGCACTGATCCAGCGCCCATGCATGGATCGAAGTCGGGTCACCCCAGCGTCGGCGAATGCTCCAGTAACGTGCGGGTATACGCCGCCTGCGGCTGGTCCAGGACGCTGTCGACTGCGCCCTGCTCCACCACTCTGCCGACTTTCAAGACCAGCACCCGGTCGGCGATTGCGCGGACTACGCCCAGGTCGTGTGTCACGAACAGCAACGTCAAGCCTTCACGCTGCAACTGGCGCAGCAGGTCGAGGATCGAGGCTTGCACCGACACGTCCAGCGCCGAGGTGATTTCGTCGCAGATCAGCAGCCGCGGTTCGCACAACAGGGCTCGGGCGATGGCCACGCGCTGGCGTTCGCCGCCCGACAGGCTGTGAGGGTACAGGTCGGCCACCGACGCCGACAGCGACACGCGCTGGAGCACCGCCTCGACCCGCTGGCGCGCCGCCGCGCCTTTGATCGCGAAGAAGTGCTCCAGCGGCGCGCTCAAGGTCTGGTACACGGTTTGCCGTGGGTTCAGCGCACGGTACGGGTTCTGGAAAATGTATTGGATCTGGTGGCGCAAGCCCGCGTCGCGCTGGCGCGCCTGCAGCGGCAAAGGCCGGCCGGCGTAGCTCAACTGCCCTTCGGCATTCTCGCCAAGCCCGGCGACGGCCCGCGCCAGGCTGGTCTTGCCCGAGCCGGACTCACCCACCAGCGCCAGGCATTCACCCGGCTGCACCTGCAACGTGATGTCGAACAACACCTGCCGGTCATAGGCGACGTTCAAGCCGCTGATCGACAACAACGGCGCCTGCGTCTGCGCCGTGAGCGCCGCAATCGGGGTCAACCCACGTACCTGCAACGGCTGGTCATGCGCATTCAGGCACGCCACTGCGTGCCCGGCTGGCAGCACCTGGAGCGGCGGCTCGGCCACCGCGCAGGCCGAAGTAAACCGGTCACAACGTGGCCCGAAGCTGCACCCCTGCGGCCGTTGCCCCGGCGCCGGGGCCTGCCCGGCGATGGCTTGCAGTTCACGCCGACCGGCCACATCCGGGATCGCCGCCAGCAAGCCGCGGGTATACGGGTGCGATGGCCGGCGAAACAGCACCTCGCGCGTGGCCGTCTCGACGATGCGCCCGGCGTACATCACCATTACCCGGTCCACCAGGTCCTTGATCACCGCCAAGTCATGGGACACATACACCGCTGCCACCCCCTGGCTTTTGCACAAGCGGCGCAAGGTCGCGAGGATATGCGCCTGGGTGCTGACATCCAGTGCGGTGGTCGGCTCATCCAGCACGATCAGGCGCGGGCGCAGCACAAAGGCCAGCGCCAGCATCACGCGCTGCTGCTGGCCACCGGACAATTGATGAGGAAAGCGTCGCAGAAACTCGGGATCGTCCGGCAGGCCGACATCGCGCAGGGTCTCGCTGATGCGTTGCTGCTGGGCAGCGCGGTCCAGTTGCAGCGGATGCACCGCCAACGTCTCGCGCAACAGGTTGCCAATGCGCAGGGCCGGGTTCAGCGCCGTGGCAGGGTCCTGGGCGACGTAACCGATCAGGCTGCCACGCGCCCGGCGCAAGGCCTCGCCCTCCAGGCTCAACAACGCCTGGCCGTCGACCTGCACCTGGCCCGCGACGATGCGCGCACCGCGTCGGGCGTGGGCGAGCAAAGCGGTGGCCAGGGTGGTCTTGCCCGACCCCGATTCCCCCACCAGCCCGAGGATTTCGCCCGCGTTCAGGCTGAACGAAATGCCCGACACCACATCCACCTGCGCCGACAATTCCACCCGCAGGTCGTGCACCTGCAACACCGCCGTGTCGATTTCAGTGATCGCGTTCATGCCTGTTTCTCTCCCATCCGTGCGCTGCGCCGGCCGATGCCTTCGGCGAGGATATTGGTACCGTAGGCAAACACCCCGATCAGTACCGCCGGGGCCAACACCGCCCAGGGCTGTACCAGCAGGCCTGCCTGGTTTTCATTGATCATCAGGCCCCAGTCCGCCGTGGGCGGCGCGACCCCGTAGCCGAGAAAACTCAAGCCCGAGAGCATGCCCACGCCCCAGGTCAGCATGTTGCCGAAGTGCACCAGCAGCGGCGTGAGGATGTTCGGCAGGATCTCCTTGAACAGAATGCGCCGCCGCGAATACCCCATCATCTGCGCCGCCTCGACAAACTCCTGCCCCGCCACCGCCACCGCACTGGCCCGCGCCAGGCGGATGACGCCGGGAATGAACGCGATGGACACGGTCAAGACAATCAGCCACGGCGCGCGACCCAGCATCGACACGATCAGCAGCACCAGGATCAGGTCGGGAAACGCCAGGGACACATCCGCCGACCACGTGATCAACTGGTCCAGACGTCGCCGCGAGAGCCCGGCCAACAACCCCAGCGTACTGCCCACCGCCAGCGCGATACTCGCCGCCGCCACCGACATCCACAGCACCGACATACCGCCGCTGAGCAGACGCGACAGCACGTCGTGCCCGAGGAAGTCATAGCCCAGCCATGCGCTGCCCATCGGCGCGCCGTACACCGGGCCGACCATGTCGGTGGTGCCATGGGGCGCCAGCCACGGGCCCAGCACGGCAATCGCGATCACCAGCGCGGTGATCAGTGCACCTTTGCGAATTTGCGGCTCGTTCATGCCTCACCTCGGGAGCGGCGCCACCACGGGGTGATGCCCCGGCGGTTGCGTTGGATCATCCTCACGCGCCGCGCCGTGCGCAGCTTGGGCGTGAGCAATACGGTCAACAGATCGGCCAGCAGATTGATCAGCACCACCGCCAGGGTGATCACCAGCACAATCGCCTGGATCATCGGCAGGTCGCGCATCTGGATGGCCGCGTTGAGTGCGGTGCCGATGCCGGGGTAACTGAAGATCACTTCGGCCAGCACCGCCCCACCGATCAGCGTGCGCAAGGTCAGCGCCACGCCTTGGATCGCCGGCACCAGCGCGTTGGGCAACGTGTGGCACCACACGATGCGTCGGTAGGGAATGCCGCGCAGCCGCGCCGCGATCACGTAGTCGGACTCCAGCGCCTCGATCATCGCCGCACGCACCATGCGTGTGAGATAGGGCAACGCGGTCAGGCTCAGGGCCACGACGGGCAGGATCAGGAACTTGAGCTGGCGCAGCAGCGACTGGTCCGGGTCGAGAATCGACACCGCCGGCAGAAAGTCCATGTGCGGCATGGAAAACAGCAGCACCAGGCCAATCGCCAAGAGGAAACCCGGCGTGGCCTTGAGAAAGATCAGCAACGACAGGCTCCAGCGATCCAGGCGGCTGTCGCGGCGCAACGCCAGCGCCACGCCCAACGCGAGCGCCGCCGGCACCACCAGTGCGATCACCCCGGCCAGCAGCGCCAGGGTATAGCCGAAACGGCCCCACAGGAGGTGGCTGACCGGCGCGTTGGAATCCAGCGACACGCCAAGATCACCACTCAAGGCCGCGCCCAGCCAGCGCAGGTATTGCCACAGGATCGGCTGGTCGAGGCCCAGTTGGTGCTGCAGGGTGAGGATACTTTCCAGCGGCGCATCCGGGCCGAGGATCACCCGCGCCGGGTCCGATGGCAGCGCCTGGGTGGCGATAAACACCACCAGGCTGATCACCCAGGCGGTCAGCAAACCGTAGCCCAGGCGCCCGACGAACCACGACAGCCAGGCCGGCGTACGCGGGGTTTTGCAGTGCGACTCAGACATGGTTCAACCACAACTCGTCAAAACGCCAGGAGGCGAAGGTGGTCTGCTCGGGGTTCAGGCCGCCGACCTTCACGGACGCCGCGTCGAGCACATCACTGAAGCCCCAGATCAGCAGGCCGCCACGTTCGTGCTGGATCTGCTGGGCTTCATGCACCAGGCCGGTACGCAATGCCAGATCGGGCTGGGCCAGGGCCTGGCGATACAAGCTGTCGAACTGTGGGTCATGGAAATTGCTGCGGTTGTAGATCGCCAGCGGCGCGTCGTTGTGCAGGGCCGAGGCCAGAAAACCGCGCGCCGGGGTCGAGCCCGGCGATACCTGCCATTGCTCGCGCTGCGGGCCATTGAACACCGCGCCGTCAACCTGGGTGACACGCACCTCCACACCGGCCTTTTTCGCTTGCTGGGCGAATACCAGCGCAGCATTCACTCCAGGGCCTGGCGTGGTGGTCAGCTCGACGCGCAGGTCAGTCTGCCCGGCTTGGCGCAACAGCGAGCGCGCCTGCTCCAGGTCATACGGGCGCTGGGCAATTGCATGGTTGTAGGTGGGATCATGGGGCGAATACAGGTCGTTGGCGATGCGCCCGAAGCCATTGAGACCACGGTCCACCAACTCCTGGCGGTCGGCGAGCAGACGAAACGCCTGGCGCACGCGCACATCGTCGAACGGCGGCTTGGCCAGGTTCAGGTTGAAACCGGTGAATGACGTCGTCGGTGAGACGCACAGCGACAGGCGCGAATCGGCCTTGAGCAACGCGCTGTGCTCGGCCTGCACGCCGCTGGCCACGTCGATCTGCCCGGCGCGCAATGCGGCCACGCGCGAGACCTGGTCCTTGAACTCGATGATTTCCAGCTCGTCGGCATACGGCTGGCCGGGTTTGTAGTAGTTCTCGAACCGCGTGTACAGCGAGCGCTGGCCGGGCACGAAGCGCTTGAGCTTGTAAGGGCCGGCGCCCACCGGGTTGGTGATCGGGTCATAGTCGGTCGGCACGATGCCGCCAAAGCTGATCAGGGTTTCATCGAGTGGGAAGAAGCTCTGGCCCTGCTTGAAACGAATTTCGATGGTGCGCTCATCCAGCTTGCGCAGCGCGTTGCGATCGATCGCCCCGACCAACCCGGCAAACGGTGAAGCCAGTTTGGGGTCGGTCAGGCGCAACAGCGAAAACAGCATGTCGTCGGCACCAATGGTCTTGCCATGGTGAAACTCCAGGCCGGGCTTGATACGGATGGTCCAGGCGCTGGCATCGGCATTCGGCTCGGCGAACTCGGCCAGGGCCAGGCGCGTGCTGACATCGGTGTTCCATTCCCAGAACTTGCTGTACAGCGCCCAGCCACGGATGATCCCGCCGCCCACCGGTTTATGCGCATCCAGGTTGCCCGACTGGTCGCCGTCGATAATGCCGATGCGCAGGCGTCCGCCACTCACCGGCTTACCCGTCAGGACCGCCGCGCCCTGGCTCGCCGCACCGCTGTCACAGCCGCCCAGCAGCAGGCCGCCGCCGACCACCAGGCTGTTGCCGAGAAACACCCGGCGGGAAAATCCGTCACTCATCACTCAAGCCTCTTCGCGCTGTACAGCCTTGTGGGTGACGCCCAGGCGCGGCACTTCAAAGCCGTGGTCCAGGTCCAGCAACGGGAACAGCAAATCGGCGACCCGATGGGCTTCGTCGATCAACGGGAAGCCCGAGAGGATGAATGCCGAGGTGCCTTGCGCCTCGTACTCGCGGATGCGCTCGGCGACCTGCTCGGCACTGCCCACCAGATACGTGCTGGCAGCCGGGCCGAGGATGTTGAAGCCGAACAGGCTGGGGCCGAGCCACACGTTGGGGTAGATTTCCAGCTCACGCGCAGTGGGCAGGCGCCCGGCACGCACCGTCTCGACATTGCGCTGGGTTTGCGGGTCGTCGCTGTGAAAATCCTCCAGGCTCACCCCCGCCGGCAACTGGCGCTCAAGCGCATTGCGTGCGGTCTGCAGCGAGGTGCGCTGCAGCAGTTTTTCCGCGTGGGCCCAGGCTTCTTCCTCGGTCTCGCGCACGATGATTTGCAGGCGCGTGCCAAAGGTCAGTTCGCGGCCGATCTTCGCGGCCTCGGCGGCGACCTTGCGGAACTTGTCGCCGAGTTTCGGCGGGGTGTTGGCGAAGCTCAGGTACACATCGAGCAGTTGCACCGAATGCTCGACCCCCGGCCCCGACGTGCCGGCGCCCCACAACGGGATACCCGGCTTCTGGTACGGCGGGTGCCAACCGCCCAGTGGATGGCTGGCGGCGCCCGGCGCACGCGGGGCGAGCTTGACGTACTCACCTTCATAGCCACGCGTATCACCGGCGTAGAAGCCCTGGAACGCGCGCCAGTATTCAAGGCTGAAGGCGTAACGCTCGTCATGCGCGTAATGCACGCCCAACGTGGCCAGGCCGGCGTCATTGCCGTTGACCACGTTGAACAGCAGGCGGCCATTGGAGAATTGGTCGAAGGTCAAGGCCCATTTGGCCAACACCGCCGGCGACAGCTCGCCTGGGTGTTGCGCCACGAGGAAACGCAGGCGCTCGGTGGCGTCGATCAACGACGCGGCCACCGCCAGGCTTTCATTCGGGCTGGAGCCCAGCAGCGAGCCGTAATAGCCGAGGCGATCACTCGCGACCGCCAATTGCTTGAGGTGTTGGAAGTCGGTTTTCCAGCGCCCTTCAGGCTCCCACGGATAAGGCCCATCGGGCGTGGTGAGGTACCAGAGAATCTTTACAGCCATGACAGACATCCTTGAATGGAACCGTCCCCTGCAGGCGCCGGCTTGCGGCGCCTGCAGGGGGCGTGGTGGTTTCAATCACCGTGATGAGGGTGTGTTCAGTTTTTGCGGTCGATGGCCGGGACCAGGCCCAGTGCGGTGGCGTGTTCGAACAGGCCGCTCATTTTCCACTGCTGGGTCAACACGCCCGGCCCGTAGGGACGCGAGCCACCCAGGGCGTCGGCGAGCAATTGCAGCTGGGCGCCCTCCTCCAGCAACAGGATGAATTCGGCGGTAGCCCGCAGCCCTTGCTTGCCCCACACGGTGGAGCCGCCGTTGGCCTCGAGGATGGCCAGGTTGAACGGGTTTTCGGCGATCTTGTCGAGGATGAAGTCGACTTCCTGCTGGCGACGGTCGATGTACACCGGCAGCTCCCGCGCCAGCTGGTACCGCTGCACCGGCACGTAGTGGAATGGCAAGGTGCGGTGGGTCTGTGCCCAGGCGCCGAGGTACGGCGAATGCACGTGGGACACGGTGGTCACGTCCGGGTGCTGCTGGAACAGCTTGGTGTAGCGGCCCAGGCCACCTTTGCCTTTGCCGAGAATCACGTTGCCGGCAAAGTCGGTGACCGTGGCTTGCAGCGGCTTGCGGTAGTTCCACGGGCCGCCGTAGTTCACCGACACCAGCAGTTCCTGGCCGGGTACGCGCTCGATGAAACCGACGGTGCCGTTGGCGGTGATGGTGTTGGTTTCACGGAATACGGTGAAAGCCTCTTCGGCCTCCAGCAGCACCTTGTCGACAAAGGCCTGCAGTGCTTGATCGAGGGGTTGAGCGTGAGCAATGGCAGTCATGGGGCATTCTCCAGGTTCAGGCGCGGCGCTTGGCCAACAGTTCATGGGCAGCTTGCAGGGGGCGCGGATCGACCCAGTCGGCGATCGAGAAATCGCGCTCCAGGAAGCCGTGCAGGTACAGGAAATCTTTTTGGACGCCGAGGAAATCCAGGCGCTGGGCCGACAAATCCGGGGCCAGGGTGGTATGGAAATCACCGCGATAAGCCTCGGCCACACCGGCACTGCCGGCGCGGGTTTCTTCTTCGAGAATCGCGTTCAGGCCATCGCGGTTGTTCGCCGCCCAATCCGCCGCACTGAGCGTCTGCGCCAGGAAGCGCACCACCAGGTCAAAGTGGTTGTCGAGCAGGCTCTGGTGCACGGTGATTGGCCGTGGCGTGCCGTTATTGATGCGATAGCGCGGCTCGGCGATCAGGTCCAGGTCGATCCCCACCACCAGCCCCAGGCGCCGTGCGGCGTCGGCCGCCGAGGCGCCCTTGACGTACACCGCATCCACCTCGCCACGCACCAGGTAATCCAGGCCCGACCACAGGCGTTGCAAGCCTTGTTGTGGATCCGGCGCCTGCTCCTGGTCCTGCAAGGCCACTTCCACCAGTTCGACATCGTCAAAGCCGAGGCCGGCCAGGCTCAATGCGCCCTTGTAGCCGTGCAGGCTCATGGCGCGTGCAATGCTGCCAGGGCGGCTGTCGCCCCAGGCCGGCAGGGCCAGGCGCTTGCCTTTGAGATGCTCGGGGCGGCTGATGCCGGAGTCCGGGCGAACCAGGATGGTCTGCCATTCCTCGATCCAGGTCAGGCCGATCAGGCGGCTCGGTGCGCCGGCAGCGCGAGCCGCCAGGGCCGGCACGTTACCGCCTTCGCGAAACAGCCCTGGCAGGTCGTGATCGTAATGATGACGGCCCAGTTGGCGAGCCTCCTGCAACGTCGACACCGGCAAACCATCCGGCGCGAACTCTTCGGTCAACCACCCCAGCTTGTAGGCGATGCCGGAGGCGGTCGGCACCGGGCAGCGGGTAAACCAGATCTGCTCAAGCTCAGGCGTGGGCAGGACAGCGGAAAGGGTCATGGGCAGCTCCATTGAATTGGGCAAGTCAGTGGAGGAGGTATTGCAGAGGCCGTGCCAATCGACGCGGGCCAGGGTTTACAGGGCTGTCGCGACGAACCCGGCCACGCGACTGCTGACCTGCCAACAGCACTGCTGCTGCGCCAGCAGTCGCCTGCGAGCACTGCTGCCCCAGCAGCAGCCCCGCCCGCGCAGCCCCCACACGGTGGGGCTTTTCACATTGGCTTGGAACTTGCTCAAGCCCCTGCCAACACCGCAACCCCTGGGGAAGCGAACCCAAACAGAAGGATGAATGCATGACTACGTTTGAACAGGCGCCTGTACGCCAACTGCACAGCGAAGCCGAGGCCATCGCCGCAGCCAAGGACATCGCGGTGGAGATCGCCGCCATCGCCGCCGACCCTGAGCAGAACGGCCAACTGCCGTGGCGCCAGGCACAGCTGTTATCCGAAAGCGGCATCACCGCCATCGGCGTGCCGAAGGCCTTTGGCGGGCTGGGGGCTTGCGTGCAGACCATCGTCGAGACCGTGCGGATTATCTCGGTAGCCGATGGCGGCGTCGGCCAACTCTTGCAGATCCACAACGTGATGCTGCGCGGGATTTTCAACGGCTACCCGGATGCAGTGCGGGATAGGCTGGTCAGCGATGTGTTGGCTGGCAAACGCTTCGGCAACGCCCTGGCCGAGGTCGGCGGCAAGAACAAATTCGCCCTGAAGACCCGCGTCGAACGCCGTGAGGACGGCGCCCTGGTACTCAATGGCAGCAAATTCTACTCCACCGGCTCCTACCTCGCCGAATGGATCTCGCTCACCGCCGCCTCGGACGACGGCGGCGCCGGTGTCCTGCTCAACCGCAACGCAGCGGGCCTCACGCTGGTGGATGACTGGGCCGCCTTTGGCCAGAAAAACTCGGTCAGCGGCACGGTGAATTTCGACAATATCGTGCTGGACGAAGATTACGTCTCGCGCCGCAAAGGCCCGATGAAACGCACCGGGCTGACCTTCCCGCAAATCCTCCACGCGGCCATCGACACCGGCATCGCCGCCGGCGCCTTGTCTGCTGCCGTCGACTACCTCAAGCACCACGCGCGGCCGTGGGTGGAAAGTGGCGTCGACCACGCCAATGAAGAGCCGCACATCATCAAGCAGATCGGTGAATACGCCGTCGCGCTGCGGGCTGCCGAATCGCTGCTGCGCGACGCCGCACGCGTGTTCGATGCCCATGAGCAAGACCCGGAGAACAAGGAACTGCAGGACGAATTGATCCTGTCGGTCGCCACCGCCCGCGCGCATTCCGACAGTGCCTCGCTGAAGATCTCCAGCGATATCTTCTCGCTGCTGGGCGCCAGCGCCTCGCTGAGCAAGTGGAACCTGGACCGCTTCTGGCGCAACGCCCGCGTGCACACCACCCACGACCCGATCCGCTGGCGCCTGCACCACGTGGGCAACTACTACCTCAACGACGTGGACCCAGGCGAATACACCGCGATCCTGAATGCCAAGGAAACCCAGGGCGCCACCCGTAAATAAAACCCTGCCGCGATGGCGTCTTTGAGGGCGCCATCGCCGGCAAGCCGGGCTCCTGCAAGGTCCGGTATCCCCCGTTTATGTCTATGAGCTTTTCATGATTGAACAACACCCTCTTTTACGCAGCCTGGCGATCTACCGGGAAATGCCCTGGCGATTCAGCCTGGTCGCGGCGCTGTACGTGGCGATCAACCTGGGGCTGGTCTGGCAGCAATGGCTGATCGGGCATGCCGTCAATGATGTCAGTGCCGGCCGCGCGGTGGTGCGCCTTGCGGATGGCCGCCTGGAGGCCGGCCTCGGCTGGTACTGGCTGGGGCTGATGCTCGCCGTGGCCCTCGGCCGTGGCGTGCTGCAGTACATCGCCAGCGTGCTCTCGCTGGTGATCAGCCAGGAACTGCTGACGCGCCTGCGCGAACGCATCCTCGCCCAGGTGCAAAGCCTGCACCTGGGCTACCACTGGCAGCACGGCATGGGCGAGATGATCACGCGCACGACCCGCGACGCCGACAAGGTCCGCGACGCGCTGATCACTTTCTGGCGCCAACTGGTGGAAACGCCGCTGGTGGTACTCGCCACGGTCGGCCTGCTCAGCTGGTACAACCCGCTGCTGGGGCTGGTGCCGTTGTTGCTGACGGTCACCGGGCTGTGGATTTTCGTGCGCCAGACCGAGCGCCTGGTGGGCCTGGATCGGGCGGTCGGCAGCGCCTACGACCGCGTCAACCAGGACCTGAGCGAAGGCATTGGCGGTGTGCGCGTGATCAAGTCATTTGCGCTGGAGCAGCGACGTATCCAGGGCTTCGCCGACCAGGTGGCGGTGTTCGCCGGCCTCGCGCGCCAGGCGTTGGCGTATTCCAGCTCGCGCATTCCACTGCCCCAGGCCGTGGTTGCATTGGGGCATGTGTGGATCCTGGTGTACGGCGCGCACCTGGTCGCCACCGGGCAACTGAGCATTGGCGAACTGGTGACCTCACTGTTGATCGCCACCACCCTGGTGTTTCGCATCGAAGGGATCGGCCGGGTGATGCAGACCTTCGCCGATGCCCGCGCCAGTGCCGAGCGCATCTGGCAATTGCTCGACGCACCCGCCGCTATCCGCAGTGGTACTGCCACCCTGCCCGCCACGCCGCTGGGGCTCAAGTTGGAGCACGTCAGCGTGACGGCACCGGGCGGCGGTCGGGACATTTTGCAGGCGTGTTCGTTGAGCATCCAGCCGGGTGAAATCGTCGCATTGGTCGGCGCCACCGGCACCGGCAAAAGCCTGCTCGCCAGCTTGTTGCCGCGCCTGAGCGACGTGACTGCCGGGCGCGTATTGCTCGGCTCGGACGCCAGCGGCTGGCAGGACATTCGCGAGCTGCAACTCGGCCCGCTGCGCCAGCGCGTGCATGTGGTGCCGCAGGAAAGTTTCCTGTTCGCCGGCACCCTCGCCGCCAACCTGCGCCTGACCGCGCCCAGCGCCACCGACGCCCAGCTGCGCGATGCGCTGCACAGAGCCGCCGCCGACGACATCGTGCAGCGTCTGCCCCAAGGCCTGGATACACCCCTGGGCGACCGGGGCGTGACCTTGTCCGGCGGCCAGCGCCAACGCCTGTGCCTGGCCCGCGCGCTGTTGGGCACCCCCGACATTCTATGCCTGGACGACGCCACCAGCGCGCTCGACGCCATCAGCGAGCGCCAGGTGTTGCAGAACCTGCGGCAACTGCGTGGCACCACGGTGCTGGTGATCTCCAGCAAGCTCTCGACCATTTTGCTGGCCGACCGCGTGTTGATGCTGGCCGACGGCAGAATCACTGCCATGGGCCGCCACACCGACCTGCAATCAACCAACGCGCACTACCGTGACCTGCTGGGGATCGACCATGGCTAACCCGCTGCCAGGCAAAGCCTTGAGCGATATCGAAATCGAAGAAATGCTCGCGAAGAAGGCCCTCGATCGCAGCATGTTCAAGCGGCTGCTGCCATTGCTGCGGCCAATCCGACGCCAGATCGCCGCGGTGATCGGCATTGAAATTGTGCTGGTGATCACGGTGTTCCTGCGCCCCTGGTTTGTGCGCGAACTGCTCGACCGCGGGCTGATCCAGCAGGCTGACCATTGGCTGCTGGATGAGCGCCTGGTGCTGTGGCTCGGCCTTGGCCTGGCAGCCAGTTGGCTGGCGCGCTTCCTGTTGGCCGGGGTCTCGCAGTTCGTCGCCGGCGGCGCGGCGATCCGGGTGCTGAACGCGTTGCGCGTGCAGGTGTTCGCACACGTGCAGGGCCTGAGCGTGAGTTACTTCGACCAGACGCGCGCCGGGCGCATCATTTCGCGGGTCGACCGCGATGTCGACGCGCTGGAGCCGCTGGTGATCCAGGGCCCGCCGGAACTGCTCGGCGCCCTGCTGCGCTGCGGCCTGGCGTCGGTGATGCTGTGGCGTATCGACCCCCGGTTTTTCCTCAGCCTGGTGGCGACGGTGCCGCTGCTGGTGTTGGCCACGTGGAGTTTCAAGCGCATCTCGCAGCGCAACTGGGCCAAGGTCGCGGAGAACCGCAGCCGCTTCACCGCGCACCTGGTGGAAAGCGTCAGCGGCGCGCGCCTGTTGCAGCAATGCGCGCAAGAAGCCCCCAACCTGCGGCGCTATCGCGGGCTGCTGGATGACTTCAACCAGGCGCTGATTCGCGGCAGCCTGCGCTCGTCGTGGTTTGCGCCGTTTACCGCGCTGCTCAGCTCGGCAGGCATCGCGCTGTTGCTGCTGGTGGGCGCCTACGGACTGGCGGCGGGCGAAGTGAGTGTGGGCCAGGTCGCCGAAAGCCTGTTCTACGTGTTTTTGTTCCTCGGGCCGCTGCAGGAGCTGTCCGACCTGTTTGAGCGCTACGCCACCGGCTCGGCCTCGGCGCAGCGGATTTTCCTGCTGCTCGACACCACGCCGCAGATCATCGACCGTGCCACGCCGCATACGCTGGAACGGGCTCGCGGCGAAGTGCACTTCGACCAGGTCGGTTTCAGTTACGGCCAGGCGCCCGTGATCAATGGCCTGGACCTGCACATTCCGGCCGGTGAAGTGTTGGCGATCGTCGGTCCGTCCGGGCACGGCAAAAGCACCCTGGTGCAGTTGCTGACGCGTTTCTACGACGTGCAATCGGGCGCGGTGCGTCTCGACGGCATTGACGTGCGCGATCTGGCGCAACACACCCTGCGCCGTCACGTCGGCGTGGTGCTGCAGGACAACGTGCTGTTCAGCGGCAGCATCCTCGACAACCTGCGCCTGGCCGCGCCCCAGGCTGACGACGCCACGCTGATCGCCGCCGCCCGCGAGCTCGGTGCCGATGAAGTGCTGGAGCGCCTGCCCCACCAGTACCACACCGAAGTCGGGCCACTGGGCGCGCACCTCAGTCATGGCCAGCGGCAGTTGGTGTGCCTGGTGCGTGCGTACCTGGCAGACCCGGCGGTGCTGGTGCTGGATGAGGCGACTTCGGCGGTGGATATTCATACGGAGCGGCGGATTCAGCGGGCGTTGCGGCGCCTGTGCGAGGGGCGGACGGCGATCATCATTGCGCATCGATTGGCGACGATTCGCGATGCGGACCGGATCGCGGTGATCCGGCATGGGCAGGTGGTGGAGCTGGGGCCGCATGCGGGGCTTATTGCTCAGGAGGGGGCGTATGCTGGGTTGTATCGGAGTTATTTGCTTAGTGCTCGGGTGGGGGGGGCGGAGGTGGTGCTTTTGTAGAGGTGAGGTATATCCGTTATTGGGGGGATGGCCGCCTATGGTTCCGCTCTTACAGCGGGTCACTTTTGAACAGCGCAAAAGTAACCAAAACGCTCTTGCCCCAACACTCGGCACCTCGCCTAGGCTCGGTGTGCCCTCACTCCGGCTTGAATCCGTGGGCCGC
>NZ_JASCPP010000118.1:0-18369 GCF_029959745.1 Pseudomonas sp. PS01298
TTGTGGGTGGGGGCTCGCCCCCTACAGCGGTGTACCAGACTAAACAGCCTTCACTGACCCACCGCTGTCGGCGGCAAGCCCCCTCCCACATGGGATTTGTGTACGACCAATAACTGTATTTTCTGGAAACACCTTTATGCCCAACATCCTCCTGGTGGAAGACGACGCCGCACTCTCCGAGCTGATTGCCAGCTACCTGGAGCGCAATGGCTACCACGTCAGCGTGCTCAGCCGTGGCGACCACGTGCGTGAGCGCGCGCGGCTCAACCCGCCGGACCTGGTGATCCTCGACCTGATGTTGCCGGGCCTCGACGGCCTGCAAGTCTGCCGCCTGCTGCGCGCCGACTCGGCGGGCTTGCCGATTCTGATGCTCACCGCCCGCGATGACAGCCACGACCAGGTGCTTGGCCTGGAAATGGGTGCCGACGACTATGTGACCAAACCCTGCGAGCCACGCGTGCTGCTGGCGCGGGTGCGCACCTTGCTGCGACGCAGCAGTTTGTCCGAACCGCAGGTGGCCAATGACCAGATCCTCATGGGCAACCTGTGCATCGACCTGTCGGAGCGCACCGTGACCTGGCGCGAGCAGGCGGTGGAGTTGTCCAGCGGCGAGTACAACCTGCTGGTGGTGCTGGCCCGGCATGCCGGCGAGGTGCTCAGTCGCGACCAGATCCTGCAACGCCTGCGCGGTATCGAGTTCAACGGCACCGACCGTTCGGTGGACGTGGCTATTTCCAAGCTGCGCCGCAAGTTCGACGACCACGCCGGCGAAGCGCGCAAGATCAAGACGGTGTGGGGCAAGGGCTACCTGTTCAGTCGTTCCGAGTGGGAATGCTGATCCATGTTTCGTGTACTGCTGCGCCTCTCCCTGATCATCATCATCACCTACAGCGCGGCAATCTTCTTGATTCCCAAGCTGGTGATCCAACTGTTCGAGCATCGCTACCTCGACTACAACGTCGAGCAGTCGCGGGGCATGCAAAAGCTGATCGTCAAGCAGTACCTGCGCGCACCGGTGGAGCGCTGGTCGCAGGTCACCGAACAACTGGACCGCGACTTCGCACCGCTGAAAGTGCAGTTGCTGCTGCGTCAGGACGCGCGCTACACCCCGGCGGAGGCCTTGCAGTTGGAGCAGGGCAAGCCGGTGATCCGCCTCGGGGAGTGGGGTTGGATGGAGGAGGTCAGCTCACCGATCAACGACCAGTTCGTGGTCAAGCTGACCATCCCTCCCGATTCGCTGGACATGAACCTGCTGTACTGGTCGATGAACGTGTTGATCGGCATCGCGCTGCTGGCGTGCCTGCTGGTCTGGCTGCGCCCGCACTGGCGTGACCTGGAGCGCCTGAAAAGCACGGCCACCCAACTCGGTCGCGGCAACCTGAGCGCGCGCACCGGGATTGCCCCCAGCTCCAACATCGGCAGCCTGGCCTCGGTCTTCGACACCATGGCCGGCGACATCGAGCACCTGCTCAACCAGCAGCGCGACCTGCTCAACGCCGTCTCCCACGAATTGCGCACACCGCTGACACGCCTGGACTTCGGCCTCGCCCTGGCGCTCTCCGAAGACCTGCCCGAAGCCAGCCGCGAGCGCCTGCAAAGCCTGGTGGCGCATATTCGCGAGCTGGATGAACTGGTGCTGGAATTGCTGTCCTACAGCCGCCTGCAAAACCCGGCGCAATTGCCCGAACGCGTCGAGGTGGTGCTCGACGAATTTATCGACAGCGTGCTCGGCAGTGTCGATGACGAGTTGGAAAACCCCGAAATCGTTATTGATGTGGCACTCGATTGCGCCGTGGAGCGCTTCAGCCTCGACCCGCGCCTCACCGCCCGTGCCTTGCAGAACCTGCTGCGCAACGCCACGCGTTACTGCGAAAAACGCATCCAGGTCGGGGTCAAGGTCTGCCCCAAGGGCTGTGAAATCTGGGTGGACGACGACGGCATCGGCATTCCGTTGGACCAGCGCGAGCGCATCTTCGAACCGTTCTACCGCCTTGACCGCAGCCGCGACCGCGCCACCGGTGGTTTCGGCCTGGGCCTGGCGATCAGCCGGCGCGCCCTCGAAGCCCAGGGCGGCACGTTAACCGCGCAGGCCTCGCCACTGGGCGGTGCCCGGTTTCGCGTGTGGCTGCCCTGCGTCGCCTGATCAGAGCACTTTGACGGCGCGGCCGATTGCCTGGATCGGTCCCGTGGGTTTGCCGGTGGGTGAGCCGCTCGGGGCCTCGAGGGTCAGCTCGAACAGCTGGTTTGGCGTCAGCGGCGGCAGCTTGTCCAGCGGCACCGAGAGGGTCTGTCCCGGCTTGACCAGGCCCAGGGATACCGGCCCTTGCCAGCCGTCGCCCTTGGTCCAGAACTGCAGGGCCTTGTCGGCCGGGACTTCCATCACCCCCAATGGAATCAACTGAATCTGCTGATTGTGGCTGGCCTGGATCACCCAGCCCGGCGCCTGGCTCTGTGGCGCCACCAGCACCACCACGAAGCTCGGCGCGGCGCCGGGTGGACGGGTCAGCAGCAACGCAGACAGCACCAGGCTCGCCAGCAGGCCGGCACCGGCAAGGCCGCGCCACACGGCCAGCAGGTTCCACCACGGCACGCCGCGGGCGGCGGGTGCGAGGGTGCGCTCGATGCGCCGCCACAGGTGGGGCGAGGGCGGCACCGGTTCTGCCAGGGCTGTCAGGGGTAATAGCCGTTGCTCCCAGGCATCCACCGCAGCCCGCAGTTCGGCATCGTGCGGCAGGCGGCGCTCCACCTCGGCACGCTGCTCGATGGGCAGGGTGCCGAGCACGTATTCGCTGGCCAGTTCGTCGAGTGTTTCGTTCATGCCATGCACTCCCGCAACGCGGTGAGGCTACGTTTGATCCAGGCTTTGACAGTGCCCAATGGGGTGCCCAGTTTTTGCGCGATTTCGCTGTGGGAATAACCGTCGACATAGGCATGCAGGATGCAGGTGCGACGGGCCGGGTCGAGTTGCTCCAGGCAGGTGTGCATCTGCCCCGAGCGCGCGGGAAATTCAAAGGTCACGGTGTCGGCGGCGAGCTGTTCGTGTTCCTCGCCCAGCGCCACCTCGCGATGCTGGTTGCGCACGTGGTTGAGCGCCAGGTGGCGGGTCACGCTGAATACCCAGCCGCGTGCCGAGCCGCGCACGGGGTCGAAACTGCCGGCGCCGCGCCAGATCCTGATAAACGCGTCGTGCACGATGTCTTCGGCCAGGGCCTTGTCCCGCACGATGCGCAATGCGACGCCGAGCAAACGGCTGCTGTCCTGCTCATACAACTGGCGCAGGGCGCGTTGGTCGCCCCGGGCACAGGCCGAGAGGCAGGCGGGGTAATCAAAGAGGGTCTCAGGCAAAACGTTGTATTCCTGGCACTGAATTAACCACCGCCACGGCCCCTGTGTGGCGAGCAAGCGTGCTCGCCACGACACGCCGGCGCCCACAGGGGGCAGCGTAGCTGACTTTGCTCAGCTGGCGGACCAGAAAATGTAATCGGCCTGGTAGCTCACCACCGCCTGCTCACCCTTGTTGGCGGCGCTGCACGCGGTACTCGGGGCAACACCCCCTTTGAGCGCGACCCGCTGGATGTAGCTCACGCCGCTCATCGCGCCCTTGCCTTCGGCCGGGTTGGCCTTGACCAGTTGATAGGGCAGGTTGCCGGCACCCGACGGCGCCACGGCGAGCTGGGTGCCGGTGATTTTCGAACCGTCCTTGGCCTGCCAGGTGGCCGGTGGGCCGAAATAGGTGCCGACGGGCTTGCCGCTGCGATCATTGAGCACGGCCTTGGGGCCGACGAAGGTCCACTCGGTCTGGCCGGCGGCATTGGGCTTGTCGCGGCACTCGTAGGTGATTTCGCCAACGCCGGTGGTTTCCAGCGCGACCTTGTGGCCCGCCGGCACTTTGATGCTGTCGGGCAAGCCGGTCTGGGCAAAAGCGGCGGGGGCGGCGATCAACAAACCGGTGAGGCAGAGCAGTGTTTTAGTGTTCATCGGTGCTTCTCCATTCAGTCAAACAGCGGGGGTACTGGAAGGACTACCCATGACGCGCACGATTGGATGCAGCGATTAGAAAATAAAGTCATGAAGGCGCACACTGTGTCCCCGCTTTATCCGAGGAGAGATTGGCAATGACTGGTGTCCACGCGTCTGCTCAACAAGGTTTCTCCACCCAGGCTGTCACCTACGCCCAGGGCCGGCCGGATTATCCACGGCAACTGACCGGCTGGCTCACGGAGGCGCTCGGCGTTGACGCGCAGTCAACCGTCATCGACCTGGGCGCCGGCACCGGCAAATTCACGCGTTTGCTCAGCACCCTGGCGCCGACCCTGATCGCCGTCGAACCCGTGCAGGCGATGGGCGCGCAGTTGAGCAAGCTGTTGCCGGACGTGCGCCTGGTCGACGGTACCGCCGACTCCATGCCCCTGGCCGCCGCCAGTGCCGACGCGGTGGTCTGCGCCCAGGCGTTCCACTGGTTCTCGACCCAGGCGGCGCTGCGGGAGATCCACCGTGTACTCAAACCCGCGGGCCGGCTCGGACTGGTGTGGAATGTGCGCGATGAGTCGGTGGCCTGGGTCGCGGCGATCACCGCGATCATCACGCCTTACGAGGGCGACACGCCGCGCTTTCATACCGGGCGCTGGCGCGAAGCCTTTACCGGCGAGCTTTTTTCCGCGCCTGAACTCAGCTGTTTCCCGTATAGCCATGTCGGCAGCCCTCAAGAGGTGATCATGGATCGCTTCCTCTCGGTGAGCTTTATTGCCGCGCTGCCGGACGCGGAAAAGGCCAAGGTGACCGCGCAGTTGCAGGACTTGATCGACACCCATCCGGACCTGCGCGGGCGTGACACCGTGGCCTTCCCGTACCAGACTCAGGCGTACGTCTGCCGTCGATTGAGCTAAAAAGCATAAAGTCAGATCATATTGATATAAGTCGTTATAAGAAAAATCGCTATCCTGCGGCCAGAAATTTATAAGGCCGCGGGAAGTTGTAATGGATGTGGGTAATGTTGGTTTTGTAGTCGCGGGCCTGATCGTTGGTTTTATCGTGGGCATGACCGGCGTGGGCGGGGGCTCGTTGATGACGCCGATCCTGTTGTGGTTCGGCATCAATCCGGCCACGGCGGTCGGCACTGACTTGTTGTACGCCGCGATCACCAAGTCCGGTGGCGTGCTGGTACACAGCAAGAACAAGAACATCGACTGGACCATCACCGGCTGGCTGACCCTGGGCAGCGTGCCTGCCGTGTTGCTGACCCTGTGGTTCCTCGCCAGCCTGCACACTGACCCCAGCGCCATGAACGCGGTGATCAAGCAGGCCCTCGGCGTGGTGCTGCTGCTGACGGCCCTGGCGATCCTGTTCAAGAAAAGCCTGCTGGCCTTCGCCCAGCGCCATGCCGGCGATGGCTACCACATGAACCCGCGCAACCTGAATGCGTTGACGGTGGTGACCGGTGCCGTGCTGGGCACCATGGTCGCGCTGACCTCCATCGGCGCCGGCGCACTGGGCACCGTCGCGTTGTTCATCCTCTATCCGTTCCTGGCCACCCGCCGCCTGGTGGGCACCGAGATCGCCCACGCCGTGCCCCTGACCCTGGTGGCGGGCCTGGGCCACGCCGGCATGGGCAATATGGACTGGCACCTGCTGGGCTTTTTGCTGATGGGCTCGCTGCCGGGCATTTACCTGGGCAGCCACATGACCGGCAAAGTCCCGGACGGCGTATTGCGCCCGTGCCTGGCGATCATGTTGATGACCATCGGCTACAAACTGGCCTTTTAAGGCATAACAGGGTCCAAAGGTGAGAGGGGCTTGCCCCTCCCACATGCTGACTGCGATCAACCTTGATTCAGGCTTTCGCCGGCCCATTACCGATCTGCCACACAAACGGTGGCTCGGTCGCATTGATCACCCAGTCGCCGACGATCCGCGCCTTGTAGATCACCGGGTTGTGCGACGACACCGTGCGCGCATTGCGCCAGTGGCGGTCCAGGGACTTGCCCTGGCGCACATCCGACGCCCCCAGCGCATTGAACAGTTCGCTGGTGGCGCGCTGGATCAATTCCGACACCACCACCTGCGCCGTGGCCGACTCGATCTCGGCGGCCAGATTGGCCGCGTGTTCGGCCGCATCATCGCCGCCAAACCGCGCCAGGTAAGCCTGTTGCGCCGGCGCTGCGGCTCTCAACGCGCTGGCTTCGGCGGCATACACCAGCGCCGCGACTTCACCCACCACCTGCTGGACCTGTGCATCCTGGCTGACATGCGGCGCATTGCCGTGGCTGTAGATGCGTTTGCGGCTGCGCACCTGATGGGCGACATCGCGCAACGCGGCGCGGCCGATACCGGCGAGGCTGGCGAGCAGCACCAACTGGTAGAACGCGGTCTGGTATTTGAAGCGGGTGGCGAAGTCGATGACGTTGTCCGCCTCCACCACCGCATCGGTAAAGCGCGAGGTGCCGCTGCCGGTGGTGCGTTGGCCGAAACCGTCCCAATCATCGCTGTGCACCACGCCGGGCTGGCGCGCGCGCGTGGCGGCGATCACATCGCCGCCGGTGTCGCTGCGTTGGGCGTACACGTCGATCCAATCAGCGAAAATGCTGCCGGTGCTGTAGAACTTTTCGCCGTTGAGCTTCCAGTTATCGCCATCCGGGCTGACCTGGGTGACCACCTCACCGATGGCCACGGCGCCGATTTCAGTCCAGGCGCAACCGACGATATCGCCGTCGACAAAGCGCTTGAACCACAGGTCGCGGCCGGCACTCGGGGCGGCGTTGAGGCGATCTTCGGCAAACGCGAAATGCCCGCGCAGGGCCTGGGGCACGTTGGAGTCGGCTTCAGCCAGCTCGATCAGCAATTCGAACAACTGCGGCAGGGACGCGCCGCCACCGCCGTATTCCACCGGCACCCGCACCGCGCCGAAACCGGCTTGTTTAAGCCACTGGATCGGTTCATGGGGCAGGGTGCGGGTTTGCTCGCGCTCCACCGCACTCGCAGCGATACGCTGGAAAATCGGGCGAAAGCGCGCGGCGAGGGTGGTGTAGTCGACGCCGGTGGACAGCGGGTTGATGACGTGTTGTTCGGTCATGGGCAAAAGCTCCAGGGCAGTGATCAATGCCAAGGGTGATTGCACACTCCGTGCCGGGTGTCCGGGCCCATGTTTACGCGGGAGATGCTGCGCCAGCTGTTGCCCCAGCAACAGTGAACCGACAAACCTCCACGATCCGTGACAGGCGTCTTCGCCTGAGCGCCGGCCGGGTTTTCCGCCGTAGCCCGCACGGCGCGTGCGTTTCCCCGCGGCTGGCACGCTTGCTGCTCAACCCCTCGGTACATCCCTGTGTGCGAGGTAGTGATCGATGAGTCAGCAAGCCGTGAAATTTGCCTATTGGGTGCCCAACGTCAGCGGTGGGCTGGTGGTGAGCAAAATCGAACAGCGCACCCATTGGGGCATCGACTACAACCGCAAACTGGCGCAACTGGCCGAAGCCGCCGGCTTCGAATATGGCCTGACGCAGATTCGCTTCACCGCCGGCTACGGCGCCGAGAACCAGCATGAGTCCGTGGCGTTCAGCCACGCGCTGCTGGCGGCGACCACCACGCTCAAAGTGATTGCCGCGATCCTGCCCGGCCCATGGCAACCAGCGCTGGCGGCCAAGCAACTGGCAACCATTGACCAGCTCACCAACGGCCGCATCGCGGTGAACATCGTCAGTGGCTGGTTCAAGGGTGAGTTCCAGGCCATCGGCGAACACTGGCTGGAACACGACGAGCGTTATCGCCGTTCCGAGGAATTCATCCGTGCCCTCAAGGGTATCTGGACCCAGGACAACTTCACCTTCAAGGGCGACTTCTATCGCTTCAACCAATACACCCTCAAGCCCAAGCCGCTGGGCCAGCCGGAAGTGTTCCAGGGCGGCAGTTCGCGGGCGGCGCGCGACATGGCGGCGCGGGTGTCGGACTGGTACTTCACCAATGGCAACACCCCGGAAGGCATCAAGGCCCAGGTCGATGACATTCGCGCCAAGGCCGCTGCGAACAACCATTCGGTCAAGGTCGGCGTCAACGCCTTCATCATCGCCCGGGATACCGAGGAAGAAGCCCGCGCCGTGCTCGCGGAAATCATCGACAAGGCCGACCCGGAGGCGGTGAATGCGTTCGGCGACGCGGCCCGGCAGGCCGGCAAGGCTTCCCCCGAAGGCGAGGGCAACTGGGCCAAGTCCAGCTTCGAAGACCTGGTGCAGTACAACGACGGCTTCAAGACCAACCTGATCGGCACCCCGCAGCAGATCGCCGAGCGCATCGTCGCACTCAAGGCCGTGGGCGTGGACCTGGTCCTGGCCGGTTTCCTGCACTTCCAGGAAGAGGTCGAGTACTTCGGCCAGCGCGTGTTGCCACTGGTGCGCGAGCTGGAAGCCAAGGCCGCGATCAAGCAGGTGGCCTGAGCATTCACCGGGTGAAGACCACTACCGCCGCGCGCAGCTTGTTATTGCCAAAGCGGCACATGCGCTCGAACTCTGCATGGCTGACCGGCAGGTGCTGGCAGTCCAGGGGCTGGCGGTGCTGGCTGTGGTCCACATCCGGGTTGTGCAGGTAGACGAAGTCGTCGTCGCAGTCGGTGACGATCACCCAATGCGGGGATTTCGAGCGGGTGAGGCGGTAGCTGCTGATCAACACCAGCGGCTGCCCGCCCTCCTGCAACAGCCGGGGCAAGTCCAGGGCGCCGCCGAAAACCTGCTCGACGTCGCTGCCTGCCAACTCTTCCTCAAACGCGGCATGCACCACGCGCATGACGTCCTTTTTATGCGGATCGCGTACGCCATCCAGAAACAACGGCCCGCGCACATTCACCTGCATCCGCACCCGAAAGCCCCGACGCCACGCCGCCAGAGCCAGGCCTTGCGGGCTGCAGCCGCCATGGCCGGCAGTCATGAACACGGTGGTCGCTTCCCGCCAGATCTGCAGCTCTTCGCGGCGCAGGGCCGGGCGCTCCGGGACCAGCGCGCCCATGGCCATCAACAGGCAGGCGGCGCCGCAGGTGAAGTCGGTGGTCTGTTGGTAATACGGCACGCTGTGCGAGCGCGCATCCTGGTGCTGCAGGATGCGTTTTTCCAGGCGCAGGGCCGGGCTGTGGTCTTCGTAGTAGTCGTTGATCAGGGCAAAGCGGCGGTAGCCGTTGCGTTCATACAGGGCGAGGGCGCCGGGGTTGTCGGTGCGCACTTCCAGGCGCAGGTAGGCGCAGTCGTGTTCCACTGCGCAGGCCTCGATGCGGCTCAGCAGCTGTTTGCCCAGGCCCATGCCGCGCGCGTGCTCGGCGATGGCGATGGAGTACAGCCGTGCCAGCGAGGTGCCACGGTGGAACAGCACCAGCGCATAGCCGAGCAATTGCCCGTCCTGTTCCGCCACCAGCAACCGGCCATGGGCGCGGCTGACCATCCAGTGGAAACTGCGCGGTGACAGCCGGTCAGTGGTGAAACAATGCTGTTCCAGTGCCACTAATTCAGGCACGTCCTCGGGGGCTGCAATGCGAAAGAAAAGAGCCATATGACCGCCGTAAAAGTTGCGTAACGAAACGGGACTTCTCTAAAAGATCGTGCTTAATAGAAAAGGTCGAGTTCTCTAAAGCGGATCAAATATTATGTCGGCGGTACAAGGTCATTGGCGTGAAGTATCCGAGCAAACTGTCGCGGCGACAATAACCAATAAGGGTTATTTTTCCGCACCCCCCAAAGGCGCCAGTCAAGTTGTGATCATTGTCGAGCGCAAGGAAGACTGGGCCTCCTACTTCCCCAGCGAAGACATCGTCACCGCGCAGGAATACCTGGAGCAAACCCGCGAAAGCGAGACCGGCAAGCGTGTGCAGGTGATCAACCTGTGCCGCAGCTACAAGTACCTGGGGCACGGCTACTACTGTTCGTTGCTGGCCGAAGCGCGCGGGCACAAGGTGATTCCGTCGGTGCGCACCATCAGCGAGCTGACCAAGAAGTCACTCTACGGCCTGGCGCTGGATGACCTGGATAAAACCCTCGATAAAGCCTTGAGTCATCATCTCTACAGCAATACCGAAGGCTTTACCCTGACCCTTTACTTTGGTCGAACCAATATTGAACCGTTGCAGGAGTTGGCCCGCCAGTTGTTTGAAGCGTTCCCGTGCCCGATCCTGTTAGTTGAATTCAGAAAGAACAACGGCTGGCACATTGAAGGGGTCAAGTCCGGCGTACTGCACAAGTTGCGTGATGACCAGGAAGATCAATTCGCCCACGCCCTCGACAACTTCAGCCGCAAGATCTGGCGCCAGCCCCGTTCACGTCGTCTGGCCCGTTATGACCTGGCGATTCTTCACGATCCCCAGGAGCAGCTGCCGCCGTCCAATGCCAAGGCGCTGGAGAATTTCATCCGCGTGGGCAAGGGCCTGGGCATCGATGTGGAGTTGATCGAGCGCAAGGACTACTCGCGCCTGGCCGAATACGACGCCTTGCTGATCCGCGAGACTACAAGCGTCGACAACCACACCTACCGCTTCGCCAAGAAAGCCGAGAGCGAAGGGCTGGTGGTGATGGATGACCCGGCTTCGATCCTGCGCTGCACCAACAAGGTCTACCTCACCGACCTGCTCAACAGCCATCAACTGGGCATGCCCGCCACCGAGATTCTCTACAAGGAACGACCGGAAGATTTCGAACGGGTCGGCGAGCGCCTGGGTTTCCCGCTGGTGCTGAAGATCCCCGATGGCTGTTTCTCCCGGGGTGTGATCAAGGTCGAAAGCCAGGAAGCCTTGCTCAAGGCCACTGCCGAGCTGTTCGAACATTCGGTGCTGCTGCTCGCCCAGGAGTTCTTCTACACCGAATACGACTGGCGCATCGGCGTGCTCAATCGCAAGCCGATCTTTGCCTGCCAGTACTTCATGTCCAAGGGCCATTGGCAGATCTACAACCACAAGGCCATCGGCTCGGACATCAACGGCGAGTGCCGCACCCTGGCGGTCCACGAAGCGCCCAAGGCGGTGGTGGAACTGGCGGTGAAGACCGCCAACCTGATCGGCGACGGGCTCTACGGCGTCGACCTCAAGCAGTCCGGCGACAAGGTGGTGGTGATCGAGGTCAACGACAATCCCAACCTGGATGCGGGCATCGAAGACGCCTATTTGCAGGACGACCTGTATGGCCTGGTGCTGGAGGAATTCGTGCGGCGCCTGGAGTTGAAACGCCAGGGCCAGGTCTGGTGAGTCGCGATGATCCAGCGTTTTGAGCTAATCAATGGAAAACTGCTGGGCGTGGACAGCACCTCGGCGCCGATCCTGTTGTTCAACAACCCTGACCCGAGCGAGCGTGAATGGCTGCGTGACCATCACAAGCTGGATGAGCATGCACTCGCGTCGGCCCTGGACCCGGACGAGGTCTCGCGCATCGAGTTTCACCCCGACAACCTGTTCCTGATCTGGAAACGCCCGGAGAACTATTCCGGCGGCGGCAACCTGGTGTTCGAAGTGTCGTCCTGCGGCCTGCTGTTTTCACCCGGCCGGCTGCTGGTAATCGCCACCGATGAAACCCCGCTGAGCGGCCTGGGCCAGCGCCGGCCGCTGCACACGCCGCTCGACGTGTTGCTCGACCTGCTGCTCAACAACATTCATCACTACCTGGGCCACCTCAAGGTGATCAAGCTGGTCGCGCGCGAGTTGCAGCAGCAGTTCAATGCGTCGATGAGCAACCATCACCTGATGCAGATGTTCAACCTCAGTGAAAGCCTGATCTATTACATCAACGCGCTGCACAGCAACGGCGCCGTGCTGTCGAGGCTGCGCAACCACGCGGAAAAGGAGCACTTCAGTGCCGAGATACTCGGCCTGATCGATGACCTGATCATCGAGAACCATCAGTGCTACAAACAGGCCGAGATCTATTCCAACGTGTTTTCCGGGCTGATCGATGCGCGCGGCAACCTGATGAACAACAGCATGAACAACCTGTTGCGCAAGCTCACGCTGATCAACGTGGTGTTCCTGCCGCTCAACCTGATTGCCAGTGTGGGTGGGATGTCGGAGTTCAGCATGATGACGGCGGGTACGCCGTGGTGGGTGTCGTACCCGTTGTTCCTGGCTGCGATGGGGTTGGGGGCAGGCTTGATGGTGCTAGTGCTCAAGCGGATGGCGGGCGCGGCGATGTAAAGGTGGCGATGCATCAGGCACGCCTCTGCGCCTGGTTTGGGGCTGCTGCGCAGCCCAACGCGGGACAAGCCCGCTCGCCACAGGTTATCCGCCTGGCGGTGTTTGCAGGGTCAGCACTTCAAAGCCATCCGCCGTCACCGCCACGGTATGTTCCCACTGCGCCGACAGGCTGTTGTCCTTGGTCACCACGGTCCAGCCATCTTTCAGGCTGCGCACCTTGGAACTGCCCTGGTTAAGCATCGGTTCGATGGTAAACACCATGCCTTCGCGCAATTCCATGCCGGTGCCGGGGCGGCCGAAGTGCAGGATCTGCGGGTCCTCATGCATCTGCTTGCCGATGCCATGGCCGCAGTATTCACGCACCACGCTGTAGCCGTTGGCCTGCGCGTGGCTCTGGATCGCATGGCCGATATCGCCCAGGCGCGCGCCGGGCTTGACCTGGCGGATGCCGGCCCACATCGCCTCAAAGGTCATTTCCACCAGGCGCCGCGCCTTGGGGGCGACGTTGCCGATCATGTACATCTTGCTGGAGTCGGCGATAAAGCCGCCTTTTTCCAGGGTGATGTCGATGTTGATGATGTCGCCGTCCTTGAGGATCTCCTTGGCGCTGGGCATGCCGTGGCACACCACCTCGTTGATCGAGGTGTTGATGGAGAACGGGTAGTCGTATTGCCCGAGGCTGGCGGGGCGGGCTTTCAGGTCGTTGCGGATGAAGGCCTCGACGGCGCTGTCCAGCTCCAGGGTTGAGCGGCCGGCGCTGACAAACCCGTCGAGCATGTCGAACACTTTGGCCAGCAGGCGCCCGGATTCGCGCATGACAGCCAGTTGGGCGGCGGTCTTGATCATCAGCTGCGCCCCCGGATCAGGTCGGGCTTGTCCAGCAGCAGTTTGTTGATCAACTCGTGGTAGGGCAGGCTGGGGTTCAGTTCGGCGAGCAGGCCGACCTTGATCCAGAACTCGGCCTGGGCGTTGATGGAGCGGTCCATGGCCGCACTGGCCAGGCGGAGTTGTTCGTGCAGTTGGTCGCTGATCTTGACGATGCCCATGGTCTTCACTGTGCTGGATTGATATACGAATCGTATATGTTTCGTATGCTTGAAGTAAACAGGATGTTGACTTGGTCCGGATGGCCGGTTAATTTCCTGGCATGACCTTCCAAGCCTTCCGCAGCCAGCCAAGCATTATTATTACCGCCATTCCTCATTTGGCGGGATAGCACACGGCTGCACCCAGACCCGCCCTTGAGGCGGGTTTTGTTTTTCCGTCTCCCGTGCTCTACACACACCAGGAGACACCCATGAGCAGCTGTCCCGTTCCTCCCCGCGCTGATGCAGGCCTGCTTGAACACTATGTGAAAAAGATCCTCGCCGCCCCGGTCTATGACCTGGCGGTGCGTACGCCCCTGCAAGCCGCGCCGGCGCTGTCGGCATTGCTCGGCAACCAGGTGCTGCTCAAGCGCGAAGACTTGCAGCCGACCTTCTCCTTCAAGATTCGCGGCGCCTACAACAAGCTCGTGCAACTGACCGCCGAGCAGAAGGCGCGGGGCGTGGTCACCGCGTCGGCGGGCAACCATGCCCAGGGGGTGGCGCTGGCGGCGCGGGAACTGGGGATCCGGGCGCGAATCGTGATGCCCGCGACGACGCCGGAATTGAAGGTGCTGGGCGTGCGCTCCCGGGGCGCCGAAGCGGTGTTGCACGGTGCAAGCTTTCCCTTTGCCCTGGCCCACGCGCTGCAACTGGCCGACGCCTCCGGTTATACCTTCGTGTCGCCCTTCGACGACCCGGACGTCATCGCCGGCCAAGGCACAGTGGCCATGGAGATCCTGCGCCAGCAGCAAGGGCCGCTGGACGCGATCTTCGTCCCGGTCGGCGGCGGTGGGCTGATTGCCGGGATCGCGGCCTACGTCAAATACCTGCGGCCCGAAGTGCGCATCATCGGCGTCGAGCCCGAAGGCTCCAGTTGCCTGTTGGCGGCCCTGCGCGCCGGTGAGCGCGTGGTGTTGCCGAGTGTCGACGGGTTTGCCGATGGCACGGCGGTCGCGCAGATCGGTGCGTTTGGTTTTGAAATCTGCCGGCAGTGGGTGGATGAAGTGATCACCGTGAGCAATGACCAACTGTGCAGCGCCATCAAGTTGATCTACGACGATACCCGCTCCATCACCGAGCCTTCCGGTGCCTTGGCGGTCGCGGGTATTCGCCAATACGTGTCAACACGTGGCATAGCGGGGCAGACATTGGTAGCGGTTAATTCCGGCGCGAACATCAACTTCGATAGTTTGCGATATGTTGCTGAAAGAGTGGTCGCGCAAGGCGCAGTTTGATACCAGGCGTGGGGTTAAACGATTAATCGCAGCGGTTCGACGATTATTTCATCTACCCGGCCAAGCTTATATAAGGGTGCTGGGTGCTTATGAGGAATGGTTACAACGAGACTGGATTTTGCCGAGTAGGCTGGTGATGGTAAGCGTCTTCCAGGGGCGGCAAGACGCGGCAGGCACACGCTTGCCAGACTAAAAACAATCGATTGGCAGTCTCAGAAAAGGAGAGGTTGGCCATGCTTTCGGAATTAGAACTTCGCAGTATTATCGAAGGAAGTTTCCTGCCTAAACGGTGCGAATGCACCAAAGCCGAAGATGCCTCGCTGACGATCAAGGTCTATGACGACCGCGACCGTGACCGGGTGGATTTGGAAGTCAAAGGTATCAACGCCGACAAACTCGACAGCAGTCGAGCCTTGTGCAACCTGATCACCGGGTTGCGTGAAGACCTCAAGCACAGCCATGCACCCGCGCTGCAACGAGTAGCTGCGCGCAACCTGTACTAGATCGACGCTTGAGAGTGAGTGACCGAAGACCTGTGGGCCTGGATAAACGCCAGGCCCAATACGGTTTCCGTTGCCACCGCCAGCAGGATCCCAGGGCCTGCATTGCCATTGATCCACTCCCCGAACCCCAATACGGCCAGCACCAGGCAGCCGGCGATAAACCCGCTGGTCAGGGCGCGGCGTGTGTCTGAGGGTGGGGCAAGGCGAGCACGGTAGAACATGAGGCCGATGGCCAGGAACAGCGCGGCATTGCGGCGCGACACCAGCCCGGTGGCGCTGGAATATTCGACACTCCATAACCACAGCAGCAGGTCAGGACGCAGGCCCCAGACAAGTGCAAGGGCGAAGCAGAGCAGGGCGGTGAATGTTGCGAGAGAGCGGAAACTCAACTGCATGGCGAATCCCTTCAGCCGTATGACAAGCCCGCAAGACTACTCCTTCCTGTGCGGGCCTGTCCTGGGTCTTTCACCGGCTCAATTCTGGAAATCGCAGGCTTCGGACATTTTCCGATAGCTCACGTCTTCGACCTTGCCGGCCGTGTCCACAAACTTGATATCCGCCTTGATGACTTTGCAGTCATTGGTCTGGGCCTCGTTCATGGCCAGCACCTTGGCGATGTTCATCGGCATGCCGTAGTGGTAGGGCACAGGGGTGACGGTCGCCGTTTGATCGGCAGCCTGGGCCAGGCCCGACACCGCCGCCAGCGCCAGCGCGCCGCCGAGCATTAAAGTGCGCAGTTTCATGGTGGTTCTCCGCAAGTGAGTACACTTTCACTCTCGACTTGCGGGATTAACCGTCGATTAATTTTTGCCTGGCTGACAAAACCTTCATAAAGGCTGGATTCAGCCGAGTTGATCACGATACGGCAAATCCGGCCCAGTCTTGCCACACGTCAACGCGGCAGCGCGAATGGCGAAGCCGAGCATCGTGTCGATCTGCGTGCGCGTCAGTTGCTGCAGGCCCTCTACCGAATCCAGGTTCTGCTCGGTCAACCAGGCAATCAAGGCGGCCTGGAAGGTATCGCCAGCGCCGACGGTATCGGCCATCACCACCTTCTGTGCCGGTTGCGACCAGTTGCCGTGCTGGCGGCTGAAGACGCTGGCGCCGTCGCCGCCACGGGTGAGGAATACCAGCTGGCAGCGGTGCTGCAGCCAGCCTTGCAGCACGCTTTCCGGCGACTGGTCGGGGTAGAGCAGGTGCAGGTCTTCGTCGCTGACCTTGATCAGGTCGGCGTGCTTGACCAGCTCCGCCACGCGCTCGCGCCACAGCTGGATATCCGGCTGGGGGTTGAGGCGTACGTTGGGGTCGAGGCTGATCAGGCGCTTGCCGCTTTCGCGCTTGACCAGGCTCAGCAGGGTGTCGCCGATCGGCTGCACCACCAGCGAGAACGAGCCAACGTGCAAGCCGCGAATGTCCGCGCCCAGCGCCGGCAGATGGGCGACTTCCAGCAGGCGGTCGGCGCAGCCTTCGCCGCGGAAGTTGTACTGCGGCGAACCATTGGCGCCCACGGCGACCATCGACAACGTCGTCGGCGCGGCAAACTCCACCAGGAACTGCTCGCTGACGCCTTCATCCTTGAGCACCTGCAGCAAGCGACGCCCGAGGAAGTCGGTCGACAGCCCGCCGAACAGCCCGGCATCGATGCCCAGGCGGCGCAGACCCACCGCCACGTTGAACGGCGAGCCACCGGCAATTGCCTTGTAATTGACCTTGGAAGCCTGCCCGCTGGCATCTTCCTCGCTGAAAAAATCAAACAGCGCTTCACCGCACACCAGATACATAGTCGTTTGCTCTTAAAGGGTTGCTACTAGCTGTTGATAGCGCGCGTACGCCTGTTGGTAGGCGCTGACGCTGGCTGACACCGGCAGGGTACGGCTGGCCGGGTCGACGCTTACGCACCGGTCGCACAGGCTGGCCAGGGATTCGCCGGACTGGCACCACGCCGCCTGGATCGCCGCGCCCAGGGCCGCAGCCTCGCTTTGTTCGGTGCAGATAACCTCGGTGTTCATGATATCGGCGACCATCTGCCGCCACACCGGGCTTTTCGAACCGCCGCCGATCAAGCGGATGCGCAGGCTTTGCAGGCCGGTGTGGCGTAGCAGGTCGAGGCCGTAGCGCAGGCCGAAGGTGGTGCCTTCGACCACGGCGCGGCACAGGTTGGCACGGGTCAGGTTGGTCATGGTCAGGCCGTGCAGGCTGCCGGTGGCGTGGGGCAGGGCGGGCACGCGTTCGCCGTTGAGAAACGGCAGCATGCTCACGCCCTCGGCGCCAATCGGGGCCTTCTCGACCAAGGCGTTGAACGCGTTGAGGTCCAGCTCGAACAGCTCGCGGATTACCCCGGTGGCGTTCGTCAGGTTCATCGTGCAGATCAACGGCAGCCAGCCGCCGCTGGAGGAACAGAAAGTCGCCACCGACGCCTGCCCACTCACGTTGGGTTGGTCGGCGAATGCATACACGGTGCCCGAGGAACCGAGGCTCATGGTGATCACACCGGGGGCGATGTTGCCGGTGCCGATGGCGCCCATCATGTTGTCGCCGCCGCCGCTGGAGACAAGCGCGTTGGGGTTGATGCCCAGGCGTTCGGCGATGGCCGGCAGGATCGTGCCCACCGCCTGGTCGGCGTCAATCAGTTCGGGCAGCGCGGCCTGCAGGCGACCGCTGGGGTCGATGTGCTGGAGCAGCGCCACGTCCCATTCACGGGTGCGCACATTGAAGTAACCGGTGCCGGAGGCATCGCCGTATTCCGCCACGGCGCGGCCGGTGAGCCAGTAGTTGAGGTAGTCGTGGGGCAGCAGGATATGCGCGATGCGCGCGAACACGTCCGGGTGCTGCTCGCGGGTCCAGAGCAACTTGGACACGGTGTAGCCCGGCGCGATGGCCACGCCGAGGCGTTCCAGCGAGCCACTTTCGCCGCCCAGGTACTGCAGCAGACGATCATTTTCGGGCGCGGTTTCGGTGTCGCACCACAGCTTGGCCGGGCGCAGCACCTGGCCGCTGTCATCCAACAGCACCAGGCCGTGCTGCTGGCCGGACACGCCGATGCCAAGGATGTCCTGGCCGTCGACGCCGGCCTGTTGCAAGGCGCGGTGGGTGGCTTCGGTAAAGGCGTCCAGCCACTCCTGGGTGTGCTGTTCGCGACGGCCATTCGCGCCGCTGATCAGTGTGTGCGCCGCAGCGCCGAGGCCCAGCACCTTGCCGCTGGACGCGTCGAGGACGATGGCCTTGGTGCCTTGGGTGCCGCAGTCGATGCCGAGGAACAGGTTTTGCTGGGTCATGAGGGTGTGCTCAGCGGTGTTATTTTTTTTGGATTGGCAACCCGGTCCAGTGTGGGAGGGGGCTTGCCCCCGATGGCTGTGGGTCAGTGAAGGATATTCGCCTGACACACCCTCATCGGGGGCAAGCCC
>NZ_JASCPP010000119.1:0-17588 GCF_029959745.1 Pseudomonas sp. PS01298
CGCGAATGCGGTGTATCAACTGACACTGCGCATTCGCGAGCAAGCCCGCTCCCACATTTAAAGCAGGACCGTATCAGGCCTTCACATTCCCCAGCGGCGGCAACTTCGCCAGCTTCAGCGCCACCAGCAACGCCCCAATCAACAGCGCGACGATAAACGCCCCAATCCCGTTCCACCCGGCAAAGTGCCAGAAGAACCCGCCCGCCGTACCGGCGATACTCGACCCCACGTAATAGCAGAACAAGTACAGCGACGACGCCTGCCCCTTGGCCTTGACGGCGCGGCGGCCGATCCAGCTGCTGGCCACCGAGTGGGCGCCGAAGAAGCCGAAGGTAAAGATCAGCATGCCCGGCACCACCAGCCACAGCGGGGTGAACAGGGTCAGCGCCATGCCGGCGAGCATCAGCACGATCGTGCCCCACAGCACGCGACGGCGGCCGAGGCGGTCGGCCAGGGAGCCGATTTTCGCCGAGCTGTAGATGCCCGAGAGGTACACCAGCGACAGCAGGCCGACCACGGCCTGGCTCAGTTCGTAGGGCGAGGCCAGCAAGCGATAGCCGATGTAGTTGAACATCGTCACGAACGCGCCCATCAGCAGGAACGCCTCAAGGAACAACCACGGCAGGCCCGCGTCCTTGAAGTGCATGACAAAACCATCCACCAGGTTGCGCGGCTTGAGGCTGCTGGCGCGGAAGTTGCGCGATTCGGGAAGGATCTTCCAGAACACGGTGGCGGCGATCAACGCCAGCGCGCCGATGATCAGCATCGCGGTGTGCCAGCTGACGAAGTCGATCAACACGCCGATGATCAGGCGCCCGCTCATGCCGCCAATCGCGTTGCCACCGATGTACAGGCCCATTGCCAGGCCGATGTGCTGCGGATGGATCTCTTCGCTCAGGTAGGTCATCGCCACGGCGGCCAGGCCGCTCAGCGACAGGCCTACCAGCGCGCGCATCAGCAGGATGCCCTCCCAGGTTGGCATCAGGCCACTGGCGATGGTCGCCAGCGCCGCACAGAACAGCGCGGACACCATCACCGGCTTGCGTCCCAGCCGGTCGGAAATCGGCCCGGTGATCAGCAAGCCGCACGCCAGCATCGCCGTCGCCACCGAGAGAATCAGGCTGCTTTGCGCGGCATTGATGGAAAACTCGTGGGACAACGCCGGCATCATCGGCTGCACGCAATACAACAGGGCAAAGGTGGCAAACCCGCCGGAAAACAGCGCCAGCACCGTGCGCATGAACATCGGCGTGCCTTTTTCGATGTACTCGTCGTTGAGCTGCGCCACCACCTCATCCAAGGCGGTGGGTGGGACTTCTTGCGCGAAGGGAGCAACAGCAGATTTCACGGGGACCTCGGGGAGGAAGAGCGTGCCAGGACTGGCAATGCTGAAAAGAATATAGCTGGCTAATGATTCTTTCCAATATATTGTTCGACCTGTTTGATAGCTTTAACGACCTAATGAGGCTTGCATGGAATTGCGTCACTTGCGGTATTTCATCGCCGTTGCCGAAGAACTGCATTTTGGCCGCGCCGCGCAGGTGCTGGGCATCTCGCAACCGCCCTTGAGCCAGCAGATCCAGGCGCTGGAGCAGGAGGTCGGCGCGCGTTTGTTCGAGCGTACCAATCGTCGGGTCGAGCTGAGTGAGGCTGGTCGACTGTTCCTGCAGGAGGCGCGCCTGGTGCTGGCGCAGGTTGACAAGGCGGCGGACGTCGCGCGTCGGGCTCAATTGGGAGAGCTGGGGGAACTGAAGATCGGCTTCACCTCGTCGGCGCCCTTCAACTCCAGCATTCCCCAGGCGATCTTCGCCTTTCGCCAGGCCTTCCCGGCCGTGCACTTGAACCTGCAGGAAATGAGCAGCACCGAGGTGGCCGAGTCGCTGGTGGATGAGTCGATCCAGGTCGGGCTGATGCGTCCGCTGCCGTTGCCGGATTCACTGAGTGTGGTCGAGCTGATGCGCGAGCCGCTGGTGGCCGTATTGAACGCCGGTCACCCGTTGGTGCACGGCAGCGAACGAGGATTGCACCTGGCGCAACTGGCGCAGGAGCCGTTCGTGTTTTTCCCGCGCACTTACGGCAGTGGCCTGTATGCGCAACTGCTCAATCTTGCGCGTGATGCCGGCTTCAGCCCGCACTTCGCCCAGGAGGCGGGCGAGGCGATGACCATCATCGGCCTGGTGGCAGCGGGGTTGGGCGTGTCGGTGTTGCCGGCGTCGTACCAGCGCATCCGCATTGATGGGGTGGTGTATCGCACGCTGCTGGACCAGGAGGCGGTAACGGCGGTGTGGCTGGTGCAGCGCAAGGGCGTACAGACGCCGATGGCGAAGGCGTTCGTGGAGTTGTTGACGCGTAAGGCGGCGATCTAGGCATGCATTGAAATGCGCCGCTTGGTGGGTCAGATCCCTGACTTGAAGCGGGTTTCAGAGTCGCTTTTTCCAGAGGGGCGATTCGTCGTCCTCGTATGGGAAAGCTGGAACCCTTTTTGTGCGAATGGCCACTGATCCTGCCGAAGGCTTCGTATTGAAATATTCGATGTGGGAGGTTCGTATGATCGCTGGTAATCGAAGCGCTGAGCTTGGCTGGTTGTTGTGGCGGCTTGGAATGCCGGGTGCAACCGTTGACACCATTACGGGTCCGCCGATTGGGAGTCCAGTAACCCGTTCAGGTCAAGGCGGTGGCGGGGCCCAGCAGCGCGTTGGCGGCAACGCGCATGGTGAGGGGCAACGCCCTATAGGCTATGGGCCACCGGGGCACACGGGTGCAGGCATTCATCCGTACGAGGCGGCTCCACGCCAAGGAACCGGCCCAGGCCGAAGTGGTGTTAGGGGGCAGCCGCAGCACCAGGGGCCCAATACGGGAGGCCAGGCGCAACGGGGCAATGCTCGGGGGAATACGGGTGCAGGCGTTCGCCCGAACCCGTCGGCCCCACACCAAGGAACCGGCCCAGGCCATGGTGCTGTTGGGGGGCAGCCGCATTGTCAGGGGCCAAATACGGCAGACCAGGCGCAACGAGGAAGCGGTCGGGGGAATACAGGTGCAGGCGTTCGCCCGAACGCGGCAGTGCCAGGCCAAGGTGGCGGTGCGGGGCAGCAACGTCAGGCGCAAAATACGCCAGGCCAAGGGCAGCGGAGCAATGTTCGGGGAAATCCGGGTCCAGGCAACCAACCGAACCAGGCCCCTGTTCGCCAGGGAACTGGCCCGGTCCAAAATGGCGTCGGGGCGCAGCGGCATTGTCAGGGGCCAACTACGACAGGCCCGAATCAACCAGGCAACCCTGCGGGGAATACCGGTGCAGGCCTTCGCCCGAACGCGGCGGATGCTGGCCAGGGCAACACACCTCAGGCCGTCACGATTAACTATAACGTTAATATAAATATTGGTCAGTTAAGCATCAATACCAATACCGGCAGCAACAGTATGAATGGCAGTAATTTTGGTAACTATGGGAGCAATGGCAACAGTGGCAGCAATAGTCACTATGACAATCAGGGCGACAACGGCAATAACGGCAATCGCCTGGCTGCGCTCCTGCCAGGCAGTGATAGCGGTCGTCGTATAGCCGTTTGAAGGTTCTGTTTCAGTTGCAGGTTATGTGTGGGGTCTGACGAGGTGCCTAAATGGCGAAGGCACGTCGGTCACTGTGTGCGCCGTGTTTGTAGTGTGCCGATAGTTTGTTTTTTTTCAGCGTTGTGGAACTGTTATTTTCTCATTGCGATTAAGGGTTGGGTCGGCGTGCCGGCTCATCATAAATTCTTCTACCAAGCGTGAGGTGTTAGATGGTTTCTACAGGTCGGGCAGCCCAGGCGGCCTATGCGGTGTAAGGTCCCTCTTCGGGGTCGGGTAACCATGGTAATTATGGGAATAACGAAAACATCGGGGTGAACTCACGGTATGAGAATCACGGCAACAATGGCAATAATGATAATCGTGGGATAATTGGCGGGAGTGGTAACTACGGGAACTATGGGAATAATGCCAATAGCGGCAATCATAGTACCTATGTCAACCAAGGTCATAACGGTAATAATAAAAATATTAACGCCGTCGGTGATCACGGCAATTACGGTAACTATGGCAATAATGGTAATGCCGGCGCTTATAGCCGCTACGTCAATAGCGGGCACAACGGCAATAGCGGCAACAGTATTCAGATCAGCCAGGAAGGCGGCGGTAATATCAGTTATTAAGGGACCTGTCTTTATCAATGAACCCTGCCGGGGGGCGGCAGGGCCTTGCTGCTCATTAACCCGCTCTGCGGGTTACGTCACTCATGGCGTCGCCGGTTCTGCCACGGTCATGCCATTGGCGCGCAATGCCGCCATGATGTCGCGATCAAGCATGCTCACCCAGCGGTTGTAGTTGCGATGGATCTTGCCGTCCTTGTAGCCCAGGTCGCGGCTGTCGCGGTAGGTGATGGTGTAGCTGTTGCGGGTGTAGCGGATGTCGATCGCTGCGTAGTACTGGTTGCGCACGTTGATCTCGGCCTGTACCAGTTGCGGGCTCAGGCGTTGCACCGTCCACTCGCGCTTTTGCAGGGCGTTGATGATCACCGTTTTCATTTTTTCTTCGCTGACCTGGTTGGCAACCGGCAGCTCGTGCTGGGTGTTGAGGATCGGCTTGCTGGTGCAGCCGGCGGTGGTCAACAGGGCCAGGGTGATCAGGGTGGCGCGTAGCAAGGAAGACATTCCGTTTTCTCCAATCGATTAAAAGTCAGGACCAGCGGCGGAAAATCAGCGATGTGTTGACGCCGCCAAAGGCAAAGTTGTTGTTCATCACGTAGTCGTGATGCATCTCGCGAAACTCACCCTGCAGGTAATCCAGCTCGCCGCATTGCGGGTCGATGGCGTCCAGGTTGAAGGTGTGCACGTACTGGTCGCGGTTCATCATCTCGATGCTGAACCACGATTCCAGCGCACCACAGGCGCCCAGCGTGTGGCCCAGGAAGCTCTTCTGCGAACTGATGGGCATGCGGCTGCCGAACAGGCTGCTGGTCGCCAGCGTCTCGGCGATGTCGCCTTGATCGGTGGCGGTGCCGTGGCCGTTGACGTAGCCGATCGCGCCAGGCTCAAGCCCGGCATCTTCCAGGGCCAGTTCCATGGCGCGGCGCATGGTTTTCTGTTCCGGGCGGGTGGTGTGCTGGCCGTCGGCGTTGCTGCCGAAGCCGACGATCTCGGCGTGGATATGCGCCCCTCGCGCCAACGCATGTTCGAGTTCTTCGAGCACCAGCATGCCGCCGCCCTCGCCGATCACCAGGCCATCGCGGCCAGTGTCGTAAGGGCGCGGGCTGGTCTGCGGCGCATCGTTTTTCAGGCTGGTGGCGTAGAGCGCGTCAAACACCATGGCCTCGGTCGGGCACAGCTCTTCGGCGCCGCCGGCGAGCATCAGCGGCAAGCGCCCGAACTTGATCGCCTCGTAGGCATAGCCGATGCCCTGGCTGCCGCTGGTGCAGGCGCTGGACGTAGGGATCAGCCGCCCGGTCAGGCCAAAGAAGATGCTGATATTCGCCGCCGTGGTGTGCGGCATCATGCGCACGTAGGAGTTGGCATTCAGGCCCTCGGCCACCGAGTTCAGCAGCATATTGCCGAACGCCTTGATCTCGTCGGTGCTGCCGGTGGACGAGCCGCAGGCCACGCCCATGCGCCCGTCCTTGATCGACTCGTCGCCGAGCAGGCCGGCATCCTGCAACGCCTGCTCCGCGGCCCACACCGCCAGGCGCGAGACGCGGCCCATGCTGCGCAACTGCTTGCGCGTCCAGTGGCTGGGCACGACGAAGTTGTCGATCGGCCCGGCCAGGCGCGTGTTCAGTTCGGTAAAGCGGTCCCACTCGTCCATGCGCCGGATGCCGCTGCGGTTGGCGCGAAAGTTGGCCGCGATGGTTTCCCAATCGCTGCCCAGGGAGGTCATGCCGGCCATGCCGGTGACGACAACGCGTTTCATCAGCACAGGCCTCCGTTCACGGCCAACACCTGGCGCGTGATATAGCCGGCTTCGGCCGACATGAGGAAATTCACCGCGCCGGCGACTTCTTCCGGGGTGCCCATGCGTTGCGCGGGGATCATCTTCATCAGTTCTTCCACCGGTACGTTTTCATCCAGCATGGCCGTGTCGATCAGCCCGGGGGCGACGCAGTTGACGGTGATCTTGCGCTTGCCCAGCTCGATGGCCAGCGCCTTGGCTGCGCCGATCAGGCCGGCCTTGGAGGCACTGTAGTTGACCTGGCCACGGTTGCCGATCAGCCCGGACACCGAGGTAATGCACACGATACGCCCGGCCGCACGGCGCCGAATCATCGGCATCATCACCGGGTGCAGCACGTTATAGAAACCGTCGAGGTTGGTGCGCATCACCACGTCCCAATCGTCTTCCGATAGGGCCGGGAAGGCGCCGTCGCGGGTCAGGCCGGCATTCAGCACCACACCGTAATAGGCGCCATGTTGCTCCACGTCCGCCTCGAGGATTGCCTTGCAGCGCGCGCGGTCCGCCACGTCGAACTGCAGCACCCGTGCGTTGCGGCCCAGCGCCTCAACCTCGGCCTTCACGGCATCGGCTTCGGCACGGCCACTGCGGCAATGCAGCACGATGTCGTGCCCGGCCTGGGCCAGGCGCAGCGCGATGGCGCGGCCAATGCCACGGCTGGAGCCGGTGACCAGTACGGATTCAGTCATGGCGTTTCGTCCTTCGATTCTTCTAAATAGTTGGCCGCCTGTGGCGGTCGAAATACGTTCAGGCGGGCGCTGGCCTGGATACCGTCACCGGTCAAGTGGCATTCGAACACACCCATGCCGTTGTCGTCTTCCAGCGAGCGCAGGCCGTGGATCGTCAGCTCGGCGCCTGCCGGGAAGTGTTCCACGTTGCACTCGAACTTGCGCGTGCCAAGCAAAAAGCCCAGCTCCACGGCGGCGCCTTTCTGGCGCGCGCGGCAACCGGCATAGGCGGCGACGCTTTGCGCCATCAGCTCGATGCCGACCCAGGCCGGCAGGCTGCCGTCCGGGCGATTGAACAGGCCGCCGGGCTTGACGGTCGTGCGGGTACGAACCTGCTCTTCATCGAACGACAGCACCTGGTCGATCAGGATCATGTCGCCCGCGTGGGGCAGCAGTTCGGCGAGTGGCCAATCGATCATGGTGCCTCTGCGATAATCAGGCTGACGTTATTGCCGCCGAAGGCAAACGAGTTGCTCATCAGGCAGCGTTTTTCCAAGCGGGCACCGGGCTGTACCCAGTGCAACGCGGGCAGCGCCGGGTCGGCCTGGCCGTCCCACACGTGCGGTGGCAGTTGGTTGTGGGTCAAGCTCAGCCAGCAGAACGCCGCTTCCAGCGCGCCCGCAGCCCCCAGGGTGTGGCCGCTCATGGGTTTGGTCGACGAGCAGGCCACGCCGGCGGGGAACAGGCTGGCGACGGCCAGGCTTTCCATCGCGTCATTATGCTGGGTAGCCGTGCCGTGCAGGTTCAAGTAGCCGATCTGCTCGGGGGCGAGTTTCGCGCTGGCCAAAGCCTTGCGCATCGCTTGCAAAGCGCCTTTGCCGCTGGGCTCCGGCGCCGAGATATGGTGCGCGTCGCAACTCGCGCCGCTGCCCAGCAAGGCAATCGGCGACGGCTGCCTGCTCATCAGAAACAACACCGCCGCCTCGCCGATGTTGATGCCGTTGCGGTTTCGCGAAAACGGATTGCAGCGCTGGTCCGACACCGCCTCGAGCGAGCTGAACCCATTGAGAGTGAGCTTGCACAAGCTGTCGACGCCGCCGCAGATCACTGCATCGCACACGCCCAGGTCCAGCAGGCGCTGGGCGCTCATCAGCGCGCGGGCGCTGGAGGTGCATGCAGTGGAAATCACATAGGCCGGGCCGCTCGTTTGCAGCCAGTCGGCGAGGAAGTTTGCCGGCGCGCTGAGCTCCTGTTGCTGGTAGTCATAGTCGCCGGGGAACTGGTTATCGCGCAGGTAATGGGCAATGCCGCGACTGGCCTCATCAATGCCCGAGGTGCTGGTGCCCAGCACAATGGCGACACGTGCCGCGCCGTAGCGCTGGATCGCCTGGCGAATCTCGCCCTCGATCTGCAGCGCCGCCTCCAGCAGCAGCTGGTTGTTGCGGCTGCTCTGCTGGCCCAGCTCGGGTGGGATGGTCGCCAGCTCGCCGTGCACACCGGCCACCGGCAGCACTCGCTCCGGGACCCAGCCGCTTTCGGCGCGCATGCCCGAACAGTCACCGGCGAACAGGTTGAGGCTGACCTCGGCCTGGCCGCGGCCCAGCGCGCAGATCACACCGAGTGCATTGAGATAGGCGGTCATCGCGCGACTCCCAGCGGCGTAATGCGATAGCTCAACGGCTGCCCGCTGATGTTCACGCGAAATACCTCGGACGACTGATACACGATTTGCCAATGGCCCGGCAGGGTGCGCGTCAGGTCCATCGCCTGCGCGTCGGGGTACAGCGCGCGCAGGTCGTCCGCCGAAGCCAGGGCAAACAGCAGGGCGGCGAACAGCTCGCGCGCCTGGGGGTTGGGCGGTAGCAAGCCATCGGCCTGCCACTGCCCATTGATCAGTATCTGCCGGGCCTGGGGGATGCCCAGGGGATCCATCATCGACCAGCGAATGCCGCCGTCCTCGCGCTGGATCACCAGCAGCCAATCCTGGCGCTGGGCACCTTCCTGGCGCTGCACATGCAATTGCATCGGCAGGGTCAGGGTGGGCATTTTTTCGGGCAGCGGCGCCTGGCTGGCGCAGGCGCTCAGCAGCAACAGGCAGCCGATCAGCAGCAGGCGCATCATGCGGTTGCACCCGCCAGGGGTTTGCGCGCGACGCAATTGACCAGGGTTTCTTCGCGCTGGCCCACCGGCGGCGCCTTGCGAAGGCCCCAACGTTCCAGCAGGCCGAAATCGCTGGAACGGCTCCACCACAGATAGGGGTACGAGACGTTCTGCGCGCCGAACTCAAAGCCCTGCTCGCGCAGCATTTGCAGGTACTCTTCGGCGCTCTTCTGCACGTGCATCGGGTGGCGGAACAGCCAGCGGATCACCCAGGTGTCGATATACGCTTCGGTGGATTCGGCAAACAGCAGGTAGCCGCCCGGCTTGAGCACGCGGTAGAACTCTTTCAGCGCGCGATGTTGTTCCACCAGATGGTGGAACGTCTGGTGGCAGAACAGGATATCGACGCTGGCGTCCGGCACTTCGAGGGTGGCGCAGTCGCTGCCGATCAGCTCCACGGCGAGGCCCTGGCGCGTGGCTTCCTCGCGGCTCAGTTGGAGGCTGTGAGGGTCGGCATCCAGGCCGATCAGGCGCGAGGGGGCAAACACTTGCTGCAGCAGCTTGAAGGATTTGCCCTGGCCGCAACCGGCGTCGAGCAAGACCGGCGCCTGGGGCAATGCCTCGCTGAACAGGCCGCGCAGGTCGTTGATCGCCACGCGCAGCACATGGTGCTGCCAGGTGTGGCTGCGCAGGAACCAGAAACCGAACCTGGTTTCCTCGACGTAATTCTTACTCAGGTACTGACTGCTCACGCGGCATCCCCTGCACAAATCTCCGATAACATCCGCAACCGCCGCTTGGGCTCGCTGACAAACGGGTTGCGCTCATCCCAGGCATAGCCGGCGAGGATCGAGCTGATCATCCGGCGAATCTCCGGCGAGCTGCCGGGATGGAAAATCACATCCTGGAACGTGCCCGCATACCAACCTTCGACGTAGCAGCGGAAGGTGTCGACACCCCGCTTGAGCGGTTCGGCGAATTCGCTTTGCCAGTCCACCGTTTCGCCGCTCAGCTGACGGTGCAACAGGCCGGCGGCCATGCTCGCCGAGCGCATGGCGATGGTCACGCCGGACGAGAACACCGGGTCGAGGAATTCTGCGGCATTGCCCAGCAGCGCGAAGCCCGGGCCGTGCAAGGTTTTGACGTTGGCCGAGTAGCCGCCGATGGTGCGCGCGGGGGTATCCCACACGGCGTTGTGCAGCACGCCGGACAGGCTTGGGGTTTCGTCGATAAAACCGCGCAGGCAGGCGTCTAGGTCCGCGTCGCGGCCATCGAAATGTTCCTTCGCCGCGACCACGCCGACCGAGCAGCGGCCATTGCTGAACGGGATGGTCCAGAACCAGATATCGCGCTGTGTCGGATGGGTGGTCACCAGGATCTTGGTGCGATCAAACCCAGGATGTTCGATGCGGTCTTCGACGTGGGTGAACACCGCCTGGCGCAGCGGGAAATTCGACGGCGCCTCCAGGTCGAGCAAGCGCGGCAACACACGGCCGTAGCCGCTGGCGTCGAGCACGAACCTGGCCTTGAGATGGTATTCGCTGCCGTTCTCGCGGCGCACGTGCAGGTAGCGCGATTCGCCTTTGAAATCCACGCCAACGATGGTTTCGCCGTAGCGAATATCGACGCCCTGCAGCGCCGCCTGATCGGCCAGCAATTTGTCGAACTCGCCGCGTTGCACCTGGAAGGTGGTCGGTTTGCCGTTGCTGAAGGTGTCGCCGAAATCGAATGCGCTGTAGCGCTCGCCCCAGGCGAACGCGGCACCGGTTTTCACCTGGAAGCCCGCGGCCTGCACGGCGTCGAGCATGCCGGCTTCTTCGATGAAGTCGATGCAGTGCGACAGCAGGCTTTCGCCGATCGAGAACCGTGGGAAGTGCTGGCGCTCGATGATCAATACATCATGCCCCTTGCGCTTTAACAGCGCGGCGGCGATGGCACCGGATGGACCGGCACCGATCACCACCACCTGGCGACGTTCCATTTCAACTGTGGGCACGAGGGCTCCTTGCCGCATTGGCGATAATCACATTCATGAGGCGTGCTTCTGGTGGCCCGCCCAAGGCGCCAGCATAAAGCTGAACGCCAGGCCCAGGCTGACCGACAGGCCGAAATTACTCACCGCCGGGGTACTCGACACCGCCAGCAGGCCGAACGACAACCAGGTCGTCAGCGCTGCCAGCAGCGTGCCTAAAAGGCTGACGGCCGGGCCGCCGATCTGTTCGCGCATCAAAATCGCGTAGTCGACGCTGATGGCCGTGACCAGCAGCAGGCCGAACAGGCTGAACAGGGTCAGCGGCTGGCCCAGCCAACCCAGGCTGCACAGCGCCGCCAGCAAGGGCAGGGCGACGATACGCAAGGCGCCGGCAAAGCCGAATGGCAGGATCAGCAGCAGCACGATCAGCACGCAGGACATCAACTTCAATTCGGCCGCGCTGATCTGCGTATCGGCAAACACGCGGTTCAAGTCGCCCAGGCGATCCACCAGTTGCACACCCGGCAGATCCAGTGCTTGCACCCGCAGCAGCGCCGGGTTGTTCAAGCCTTGCAGGCTGACCATCGCCGCCACGCCGCCGCCGTCGACCTGGCCAAGCCACAAGGTGCGCCAAGGCTCGGCCAGGGGGCCGACGAGTGCGGCGTCGATGTCTTCGGTGGGCAACGCTTGCAGCTGCGCGACTTCGGCTTGCAGGGCAGTGGCAGGCACACCGAGGTCCAGCAGTGGCTGCCAATGTTGCGGGAGTTGGTTCAAGGCCTCGCGCAGTTGTTGCTGCTCGGCCGGTAGGTTGACCAGTTGGTTGAGCGCCAGGTACCCCTGGAGCTTGTCCATGTTCACCAGTTGATCCAGGCGCTGGCTCAGGGCGGCCTGGCGTTCCAGCAACTGCTGCTGGTCGTCCGCGCGTACCAGGAAAAACTGGCTGGTGGGCTGGAACCCGGTAATCCGCGCGACGGCCTGCGCCTCTTGCAGCAATTGCGGCGGCGCACCGATCCATTGGCGGATATCGTTCTTGCTGTTCAGGTGCCACAGGCCACCTGCGCAGAACAGCAGCACCATTGCCAGCAACACCGGGCTCGGCACGCGCTTGAGCAAGGAAGCCCGCACCAGCCACAGGCATTCGGCGATGCGCAGCGGCCATTGCGCCGGGCGCAATTCCACACCCTTGAGCAGCGCGGGCAACAGGCACACGGCCGACAGGTAAGCGCCGATCAGCCCGGCGGCGGAGAACACGGCAATCTGGGTCAGTGCCGGGAACGGCGTCCAGGCCAGCGCCAGGTAGCCGATGCAACTGGTGGCGAGGCTCAGGCTCAGCCCCGGCAGGGTGAGCCGCAACGCCGGCCAACTGCGCCAGGGGGTCATGCTCCAGCTCTTCGACAGGTAATGCAGCGGGTAATCCACCGCCACGCCGATCAGGCTGGAGCCCAGTACCAGGGTCATCACATGCATATGGCCGAACAGCGCCACACAGGCCACCGCGCCAAACAGCATGCCCACCAGCACCGGCACAAAGGCCAGCAGCACGCGCCAACGGCGGAACGCCAGCAACAGCAGCAACAGAATACCGACTGTCGCGCCGCCGCCGACCCAGGTGATTTCCCGTGTGGCCTGCTGCTGACCGTTGGCCGCGTAGAGCAGGCCGCTGGCCGCGAGCAATTGCGCGCCTTGCCCGCTGGCCTGTGCGCGACTGGCCTGGAGCAGCGCCGCCACTTGCAGCGGCAGTTTCATGTCAAAGGCATTGCCGGTGGTGCGCGCACGCAGCAGCACCCAGCTGTTGCCGTCGGCGTCGGCGATCAACGCGCCGCTGCCGATATCCAGTTGCACCGAACCGTGTTGCGGCTGGCTGTTCTGGATACGCCCGGTCAGGCCCAGCCAGTCGTCCTGGCTCGGCACCAGGCTGAAGCCGGTGAAGGGGTCGAACAGCGCCTGTACACGCTGCTGGATAAACGCGCCGGGCTGTTCGATCAGTTGCGCGCGGTCTTTGGCCGAGAGCATCGCCAGTCGACCGCGCAGCAGTTGCTCGCGCAGCGCGGGCAAGTCGGCTTGCAGGTTCCATTGCACTTTTTCGAACAGGCCGCTGGCCTGCCACTGCTCGCCCAGTTGCTGCGCGACCGCAACGGCTGTCTGCCGATCAGCATGGCCCACCAGCACCAGCATCTCGCGGTTCAGCGGCTCCTGCATGCGCTGTTCGGCCTGCAGTTCCAGGGCGTCCGGCGTGTTGCCCGGCACCAGTTCCATCAGGTTGGCCGACAGCGGGGCCCCGTGGCGCCACTGCCAGCCGGCCAGGGCCAGCACGGCCACCAGCAGGATCAGGAACAGGCGGGGCAGCAAGCGTTCACTGGGCAAAGTCGTGTTGCTCCGCATCGCTCAACGGCTGGCTGGCGGTGCTGTCCTGCATGCGCAGCACGGTGCTGTCGCCCTGGGTTTCCAGCAGCTCGATGGTTTGCACCAGCTCGCCGCCGTCGATATTGATCTGGGTGAATACCTGTTTTAACAGCAGCGAGCGTGGGATCAGCGTCAGTTTCCATTGCCGGGCCTCGCCTTGCAGCTGCAGCTCGAAGTCGCGTTGCAAGCCGCTGCTGTCGCCCTGCAGCACGGCGAGGAACAGGCGGTTCTGCTCGGCGCCGGCGCTCTTGTTCGGCAGCAGTTGCCAGCCGTTGGCATCACGCCGGGCGATGCCCTGGGCGCTGATGCGGTAGTCCTGTTGCAGCGGGGTTTTCAGCAGCCACAGCAGGCCGTGGTCCTTGGCGAGCACAAAGGTGCCTTTGCTCACCAGCGGCTGCGGCAGGGCGCGCAGGTGTTTTTCCTGGATGAAGCTGCCGTGGATCACCGAGGGCTTTGCCAGTTGAGCGCTGAGTTGTTGCAAGTCGAAAGCATGGGCACTCAGGCTCAGCAACAACCCGAGCCCTGTAGGAGCAAGCTTGCTCGCGAAAAACCTGAGGGCGCCGCGCAGTGTCAGGCGGATCGCATTATCGTTAACGTCCTTCGCGGGCAAGCCCGCTCCCACAGGGGTCAGCATTTGAGGGCCCTTTCGACGGCGTCGGTGAATATTCTGGGTGAGGCCAGCTGCATCTCGCGGCTGGCGATTTCGACGGCGACTTGCACCGTACTGGCGCGGGTCAGGCGTTCGCCGCTGGCAAGGTCGGTGATCAGGTAATTGACCTTCAAGCGGTTCTCCCATTCCACCAGGCTCGCGCGCACATTGATGGTCTGTCCAAAGGTCGCGCCGCGCACGTAGCGCAGCTGCATATCGATCACCGGCCAGGCGTAGCCGGATTCGAGCATCGCCGTGTAGTTATGGCCGATCTTGTCCAGCAGCGCGCAACGCGCCACTTCCAGGTATTTGACGTAGTGCCCGTGCCACACCACGTTCATGGTGTCGATGTCGAAAAACGGCACCAGGATTTCGCTGTCGCTGTGCAGCACGCCCTGACTACGCATGCAGCCTCCAGTGTTGCTCGGCAATGCGCGTGAGGCACAGGCGCAGCTCGCCTTCGAGGGCACGGTCCTCGATGACCGGCGGGAAGTCCTTGGCGAGTGCTGCATGCATGGCGGCCAAGGCTGGCGGCAAAGGCCGCGCATCCTCGGCCTGGGCACGCAGCCACACGCCCTGGTTGGCGGCGAGCAGGGTGGCAGCGGCGACCTGTTCGGTCAGCTCCAGCACACGGATCGCATCGCGCGCAGCGATGGTGCCCATGCTCACCTTGTCCTGGTTATGGCACTCGGTGGAGCGCGAGAACACGCTGGCCGGCATGGTGTTTTTCAGCGCCTCGGCGGTCCAGGCGCTGGTGCCGATCTGCACCGCCTTGAAGCCGTGGTTGATCATCGCGCGCTCGGCCGGCGCGCCGGACAGGTTGCTCGGCAGGCCATGGTTGTAGCGCACGTCTACCAACAGCGCGAGCTGGCGGTCGAGCAGGTCGGCGACGTTGGCCACCAGGGTCTTGAGGCTGTCCATGGCAAAGGCGATATGCCCGCCGTAGAAGTGCCCGCCGTGCAGCACGCGCTCTTCCTCGGCGTCGATGATCGGGTTGTCGTTGGCGCTGTTCAGTTCGATCTCGATAAACGAGCGCAGCCAGTTCAGGCTGTCGGCCAACACCCCGAGCACATGCGGGGCGCAGCGCAGCGAGTAGCGATCCTGCAGGCGATGCAGCGGCGCGGTCGGCGCATCGATGGCCAGGTCCTTGCGCAGCCAGGCGGCGACTTGCATCTGCCCCGGGTGCGGCTTGGCGGCGAACAGGCGCTCGTCGAAGTGCTCCGGGTTGCCTTGCAGCGCCACCACGTTCAGCGCGGTAATGCGCGTCGCCAGTTGCAGCAGGTAGTCGGCCCGGGCGAAGGCCAGGCAGGCGAGGCCGGTCATCACGGCGGTGCCGTTCATCAGCGCCAGGGCCTCCTTGGGACGCAGCACCAGCGGGTCCCAACCCAGTTCGCGATGCACATCGGCAGCCTGGCGCCGCTCGCCACGGAACATGACCTCGCGCTCGCCGGACAGGGTCGCGGCCACGTAGGACAGTGGGGTCAGGTCACCACTGGCGCCGACTGAGCCTTCTTCCGGAATCAGCGGCAGCACATCGTGTTCGAGGAACGCATGCAGGCGCTCGAGCAGTTCCACGCGCACCCCGGAAACCCCATGGCATAGCGACTGCAAGCGCGCCGCCAGCACCGCACGGGTGGCTTGGGCGTCGAGCAATTTGCCCAGGCCACAGCCGTGAAAGGTGTACAGGTGACGCGGCAGCGCCTCGACGTGGTGCAATGGCACCGCCACCACGCAGGAGTCGCCGTAGCCGGTGGTCACGCCGTAGATCACGCCTTCCTTGTCCAGCAGCGAGTCTAAGAACTGCGCGCCCTTGGCGATGCGCTGGCGATAGGCGGCGTCATCCTGCAAATGTGTGGGCACCTGACGGTTGGCCAGGGCCAGCACGTCTTCGATGCGCAGGGGGCGTTCGCCAAAGGTTACCGGCTCAAGATGCGTCGTCATCGGTCTTCCAGAAAGGGTAAAAGTTGAACCATTGTTGGGGCGCTTCCAGGCAGAACTGGCCCAGGCGTGCGGCATAGCGCGCGGTCCACAGGGCGATGACCTGCTCGCGGGTGCTGCGTTTCCATTCGATCAACTGCGCGAACGGCTCGATGGTCAGGTGATAGCGGCCCTGGTGTTTCAGGCACATCAGCAGGTTGACCGGGCATTTCAGCAGGCCGGCCAGCAACCATGGGCCTTGGGGGAAGGCGGCGTCGTGGCCGAGGAAATCCACCCGCACCGTGCGCCCGCCATGCAGCGGCACGCGGTCGCCAGCGATGGCCAGCCACTCACCGTCGTCCAGGCGCTGGCTGAGCAACAGCATGGTGGCCGGGTCCAGCTCGCTGACCTGGATCAGGCGCAAGTGGGTCGCGCCGGCTTCGCCCAGCAGACGGTTGAAGCGCTCGGCGTGCTTGGTGTGCACCAGCACGTTCATGGTGACCTGCTCGCCGATTTCCGCCAGCGCGCGGCACACTTCAAGGTTGCCCAGGTGCGCGCCCACCAGCATCTGCCCGCGCCCGCCACGCAGTTGCCCGCGCAGTTGCGCCGGGTCGTTGATTTCGATCTGCTCGATACGCAGCTTGCCGTTCCACACGTCGAGCTTGTCCAGCAGCGAGTCGGCGAAGGCCATGAATTGGCCGAAGACCTTTTTATGGGTCGGGCGCAGTTCATCGCGTCCGCTCCACTCGGCCAGGCGCTGCTGGTATTGCCAGGCGCTCTGGCGCGCGGTGCGGCCGAACAGGAAGAAGTACAGCACGATGCCGTACAGCACCGGGCTCAGCAGGCGGCGGCCGAGCACCTTGGCGGCGACGGCCGTGAGTTTCATCAGCCAGAAGCTGCCGCGCTCTTCGCGGTCGGCCCAGTGTTTGCTGCTGTCGCTCATGCCTGCCACCGTCGCCACAGGATCATCGGCGCGCGTACCAACATGCCGAAGAACAACCGGGTGTGCATGGCCGAGATGCGCACGTTGTCGCGGAACAAACGAAAGTGCGACAGGCCGTCGGTGGGGTAGTGCACCTGCGTCGGCAGCCAGCGCATCGGCTGGTTGCGCCAGGCCAGGCGCACCAGGATGTCGGAGTCGAAGTCCATGCGCGTGCCGATATAGGCCGAGTCCATCAGCGCCAGCGTCGGCGCCAGCGGGTACACGCGAAAGCCGCACATCGAGTCGCGGATCTGCAGCGACAGGGTGTTGATCCACACCCACACGTGGGTCAGGTAGCGCGCGTACAGGCGGCCCTTGGGCACGCTGTCGTCGTATTCGGGATAGCCGCAGATGACCGCGTCAGGGTGCCGGCGCGAGGTGTCGATAAATGTGTCGACTTCACGCAAGTCGTGCTGGCCGTCGGCATCCACCTGCAGGGCATGGCTGAAGCCCAGGCGTGCGGCTTCGCGGAAACCGGCCATGACCGCGCCGCCTTTGCCCTGGTTGTTCGGCAGGGTCAGCAGGGTGACGTTTTCGAGGCGTGCCAGCTGTGCCAATACCGCCGCGCAGGCCGGGCTGCTGCCGTCGTCGACCAGCAGGCACGGCAGGCCGCTGTCCAACAGGCTGCGGACCACGGCCGGCACGGCGGCTTCATGGTTGTAGACCGGGATCAGGGCGCAGGGGTTATGCATGGCTCACCCAATCGGCTGGTAGCGTGCTTCCTGTGGTGAATGGGTTTTCTGCGGTGAGCACGCTCCTTGTGGTTAGCAAGCTCCTTGTGGCTGGCGGGCTTGTTGTGGTGAGCGGGCTCCCTGTGGTGAGCGGGCTTGCCCCGCGTTGGGCTGCGAAGCGGCCCCAATAAGGTCGACGCGGTCTTCCAGGCATACCGAGTTGGCTGGTTTTGGGGCTGCTTGGCAGCCC
>NZ_JASCPP010000011.1:0-100048 GCF_029959745.1 Pseudomonas sp. PS01298
GCGTTGGGCTGCGAAGCGGCCCCAAAACCTGCCAGTCAGTTCTGGCTGGAAAAACGCGGCGCCTGGATGGGGGCTGCTTCGCAGCCCAACGCGGGGCAAGCCCGCTCGCCACAACAGTCCTGCCTGCCACAACAGTTCTGCCTGTCATGACAGTCCTGCCTGCCACAACAGTTCTGCCTGTGATGACAGTCCTGCCTGCCACAACAGTTCTGCCTGTCATGACAGCCCTGCCTGCCACAACAGTTCTGCCTGTGATGACAGTCCTGCTTGCCACAACAGTTCTGCCTGTCATGACAGTCCTGCTTGCCACAACAGTTCTGCCTGTCATGACAGTCCTGCTTACCAAAACAGCCCTGTCTGCCAGACACAGTCTGCTTGCCACCACGCACATGCTCACCACAACAGCCCGGCTCTCCACTGGGTTATTGAGCGGTCGGCTGGCTATGGGGAAACAACAAGTCCACAAACTTCTCCGCCGTCGGCTGCGGCTCATGGTTGGCCAGGCCGGCCCGTTCGTTGGCTTCGATAAATACATAGTCCGGTTGGTCGGCGGCGGGCACCATCAGGTCCAGGCCCACCATGGGGATGTCCAGGGCGCGGGCGGCGCGTACGGCGGCGTCGACCAGCGTGGGGTGCAGGATGGCGGTGACGTCTTCCAGGCAGCCGCCGGTGTGCAGGTTGGCGGTGCGGCGCACGGCCAGGGTCTGGCCCCGCGGCAGAATGCTGCTGTAGTCGTAGCCGGCCGCCTGCAGGGTGCGTTCGGTCTCGGCGTCCACGGGGATTTTGCTTTCGCCGTCGGTGGCCGCCTGGCGCCGCCGACTCTGGGCTTCGATCAATGCCCCGATGGAATGCTGGCCGTCGCCGGTGACTTCGGCAGGGCGGCGGATCGCGGCGGCGACCACCTCGAAGCCGATTACCAGGATGCGCAGGTCGAGGCCCTGGTGGAAACTTTCGAGCAACACGCGGCTGTCGAACTGGCGCGCCGCTTCGATGGCCTGCTGCACCTCTTCAATGGTCTGCAGATCCACTGCCACGCCTTGGCCTTGCTCACCATCCAGCGGCTTGACCACGATGCGCTGGTGTTCGTCGAGGAACTCCAGGTTGTCATCGGCGCTGCCCGCAAGTTGCTGCGATGGCAGTTTCAATCCGGCAGCTTTCAATACCTTGTGGGTCAGGCTTTTGTCCTGGCACAGGGTCATGCTGATCGCGCTGGTCAGGTCGCTCAGCGACTCGCGGCAACGCACGCGGCGTCCGCCATGGCTCAGGGTGAACAGGCCGGCATCGGCGTCATCTACCTGCACATCGATGCCGCGTCGGTGCGCCTCTTCGACGATGATCCGCGCGTAGGGGTTGAACCCCGCCTGCGGACCCGGGCCGAGGAACAACGGCTGGTTGATGCCGTTCTTGCGCTTGATCGCAAAGGTGGTCAGCGCGCGAAAGCCGAGCTTGGCGTAGAGGTTCTTGGCCTGGCGGTTATCGTGCAGCACCGACAGGTCGAGGTAACTCAAGCCACGGCTCATGAAGTGCTCCACCAGGTGGCGCACCAATACTTCGCCGACGCCAGGACGCGTACAGTGCGGATCCACCGCCAGGCACCAGAGGCTGCAGCCGTTTTCCGGGTCGTGGAAGGCTTTCTGGTGATTGAGGCCCATCACGCTGCCGATCACCGCGCCGCTGTCTTCATCCTCGGCCAACCAATACACCGGGCCACCTTGATGGCGCGGGGTCAGGCGCTCAGCGTCGACCGGCAACATGCCCCGCCCTTGATAGAGCTGGTTGACTGCCGCCCAGTCTGCCTCGGTCTGCACCCGGCGAATGCGGAAACCGCGAAACACCCGGGTGGCCGGACGATAGTCGCTGAACCACAGCCGCAGGGTGTCGGAGGGGTCGAGAAACAACTGCTGCGGATCGATCCCGAGGATCTGCTGCGGCGCCGCCACGTACAGGGCGATGTCGCGCTCGCCAGGCTGCTCGTTGAGCAGTTCCTCGGCCAGGCTCGCGGGGTCGGGAAAGGTATGGCCGATCAACAACCGGCCCCAGCCGCAATGCACGGCAATCGGCTCGGCGGCCAGCGGGCTGCCATCTTCGGCCAGTCGGGCTTGCAGGCGCTCGTAGGTTGGCGCCTGGCCCTTGAGCAAGCGTTGGCTGTAAGCCGCTGCATGGGGTTTCATCAATCAGATTCCTTGTTCGCTGAGCCACAGGTTCAGCGCCGCCAGTTGCCACAGCTTGGAGCCGCGCAGCGGGGTCAGTTGGCCTTGCGGATCGGTCAGCAGGCGGTCAAGCATGGCCGGATTGAACAGGCTACGGTCCTGGCTCGGGTCGAGCAGCAGCTCGCGCACCCAGTTGAGGGTGTCGCCTTGCAAATGCTTGAGGCCGGGGACCGGGAAGTAACCTTTCTTGCGGTCGATGACTTCGCTCGGGATCACCCGGCGCGCGGCTTCCTTCAACACTTGCTTGCCGCCGTCGGGCAGCTTGAATTTGCCGGGCACGCGGGCCGACAGTTCCACCAGGCGGTAGTCCAGGAACGGCGTACGCGCTTCCAGGCCCCAGGCCATGGTCATGTTGTCGACGCGTTTGACCGGGTCGTCCACCAGCATCACGGTGCTGTCCAGGCGCAACGCCTTGTCCACGGCCGCATCGGCACCGGGCATGGCGAAATGTTCGCGCACGAAGTCACCGGCGGCGTCGTTGGCGGTCAGCCATTTCGGCGCGACGGTGGCGGCGTAGTCGTCATAGCTGCGGTCAAAGAATGCTTCGCGATAGGCCGCATACGGATCGCTGGCGCCGTCGACCTGCGGGTACCAGTGGTAACCCGCGAACAGCTCGTCGGCACCCTGGCCGCTCTGCACCACCTTGCAATGCTTGGCCACTTCCCGCGACAGCAGGTAGAAGGCGATGCAGTCGTGGCTGACCATCGGCTCGCTCATGGCGCGGAAGGCCGCCGGCAATTGTTCGATGATCTCGCTTTCGGCGATGCGCAACTGATGGTGGCGCGTGCCGTAGTGCTTGGCGATCAGGTCCGAGTACTGGAATTCGTCGCCACGCTCGCCGCCGGCGTCTTCAAACCCGATGGAGAAGGTCGACAGGTCCTGCACGCCCACTTCACGCAGCAGGCCGACGAGCATGCTCGAGTCGACGCCGCCGGACAGCAGCACACCGACATCCACGGCGGCGCGTTGACGGATCGCAACGGCTTCGCGGGTGCTGTCGAGCACGCGGTCGGTCCAGTCTTCGAGGGTGAGGTTGCGCTCATCCTCGTGCGGGCCGTAGGGCAGGGTCCACCAGGTTTTCTGCTCGGTGGTACCGTCGGCGTCGATGCGCATCCAGCTGGCCGGCGGCAGTTTTTCGATACCTGCCAGCAAGGTGCGCGGTGCAGGCACCACGGCGTGGAAGTTCAGGTAATGGTTGAGCGCCACCGGATCGAGAATCGGGTTGATATCGCCGCCCTTGAGCAGCGCCGGCAAGGCCGAGGCAAAGCGCAAACGCTGGCCGGTACGCGACAGGTACAACGGCTTGACGCCGAGACGGTCGCGGGCGATGAACAGGCGCTGGGCATCGCGCTCCCAGATGGCGAATGCAAACATGCCATTGAGCTTGGGCAGCAGGGCTTCGCCCCAGGCGTGATAGCCCTTGAGCAGCACTTCGGTGTCGCCACCGGAATAGAAGGCGTAGCCGAGGGCTTCAAGCTCCTGGCGCAATTCCGGGAAGTTATAGATCGCGCCGTTGAACGCCAGGGACAGGCCCAGTTGGGCGTCGACCATCGGTTGGGCGGAGCCGTCCGACAGGTCCATGATTTTCAGGCGTCGATGGCCCAGGGCAATCGGCCCTTGGGCATGGAAGCCCCACGCGTCAGGTCCGCGTGGCGCCAAGTGATGGGTGATTCGTTCCACCGCTGCCAGGTCGGCAGGTTGGTGATCGAAACGTAATTCTCCAGCTAATCCGCACATAGAGTCCTTACCGGTTTTTCCGTTGGGGAGGGATAGAAATGCACGCGCCAATACAGCGGGTACCTAGGGACTGACCCCACGCCCATGTGCGGAGTTTTAGATCAATAAGTTATATGGCAAACGGCCGCCCCTGCCTGCGAAGTGCCCCCCGGCCCGCGTGGCGTGGGCCAACGTGGCGGTAACCAGATCACGTTCAGGTACAAAAACCAGGGCGCTCCAGTGCTTGAACGCGCAACTATTTGAACCCTTTGGCGAGGAGGGTGGGCTTATCGTGCTGCGTCATTGTTCAACGCAATGAAGGAACGTTGTTAATGACGCAAACAGTTGATTTGAGCCAGGCCGTCGCGCCTGTGACTCAGGATGAAACGATGGCCGCGCTGCTCGGAGTCACCGGCGACCTGGACAAGGCGCAAGTGCTGTATGAGCAACTGCCGGCCTGGTTGGTCAAGGCTGATGCCGAGGTGCTGCACGGCATCGAGCGGGCGCATGCGCTGAGTGAACGGCCGCGGGAAAAACTGCAGCGGCTGCTGCGCCGCCTCAAGCCCCTGGATCAGTTTTGCCGCGAACGGCTCGGCGCCTTCCTGGCGAGCAAAGGCCTGGCTGGACTGGACATCGATAATGACACCCTGGATCTGCCCCGGCGTTCATTCAGCGGTGTGAGTGCAGACCTTGGCGGCATGCTGATCGAGACCATCAACCTGGAGCGGCACAGCCTGTTGCAGGCCGCCATGCAGAACTTTTCCGACGCCTCGGCCGCGGTGGGCGGGCTACCGATCAACGCGGTCGTGCGTGTCGGGCCAAAGCGCGCGATTGCGCAACACCCCACCGCGCATACCTTTGTCGGTTACTGTCGCGAGTTGAACCTGGGCGCGGCTTATCAGGCGCATATCCGTGAAGTGTTCAACCTGCCTGCTCCCGGTGAGGGCCAACTGGACACTGGCCGGGGCTATAACCCGGCGGTCAGCGAGGTTGGCCAGCCTCGCTGCCTGGACATGCAGATCGACCTGCATGTGGCCTATGGCAAGGGCGATATCGACGCCCCCACCCGTGCGTTGTTGCTCGACGTGGTCAGGCTCGACCTGCCAGCCGCCGAGGTTCCAAACGTGTGGTTCAACCGCCAACCTTTGACCTGGCAGGGCTTGAACATAGACGGGGCTTGCCTGTGGGGCGTGCTGGTGTTTTCCAGCACGGCGGCCGAGGGTCTTTCCCGCGGACCGATCGTGGTGTACATGCCCAATGAGCCGGTGCGCCCGTGGTACCGCTATGAGTCCCTGGAGCAGTTCAAGGTCTACCTGACGCTCAAACTCCAGGTCGGCTCCTATCGAACGTTTTTCACCGGCTATCTGGATGAGTCTGAGCGCTTCGATTTTTTTCAGCGCTTTGACCAGAACAAAACGTTGATACGGGTGGAGCCGCTGGCGGTAACCAGCAATGTGTCGACGTTTTTTTTCAATGCCTGTGTCGGCAAGATACGCCTCGATGCCCTGGTACTGGCGGTGCCCAACGCCCAGGCCGATGACGATGCGCGCAAGGAGCGCGTCCAGAATTACCTGGATATCGGCCTGACCCTGCTGAATGTCGCGGGGTTGATGGTGCCGGTCATCGGGCAACTGATGATGGGCGTGGCGGTCGGGCAGATTCTTGGGGAGGTCTTCGATGGGGTGGACGATTGGGTCCACCAAGACAAGCACGAAGCGCTCAGGCACCTGACCAACGTCGCTGAAAATCTGGCCGCCATGGCCTTGTTCGCGGCGGGGACGAGCGTGGTGGGGCGGCTGTGGCGATCTACCCCTGCCACGTCGCGGCTGTACGAGAAAGTCGAAGGTGTGCGCATGCCGGACCAATCCACGCGGTTATGGCGTACCCGTCCCGAGCCCTATCAGCAGTCCCTGTCGCTGCACGGCCGGGTTGCCGGTCCGCGAGGGGTGTATCAGGTCGACGGCCAGTCCTACGTGAATATCGACGGTGCGGTGTATTCGATCACCTTCGATGCCCGTACCGGCCGGTGGAGAGCCGTGCACCCGCGACGAGCCTCGGCGTATCAGCCGCCGGTGAGCCACAACTTCCAGGGCGGCTGGCAGTTCTCGTTCGAGCGTCCCTATGAGTGGGAAAGTGTCGAATACATCCTGGGGCGGCTCGACCCGAGCCTGAAGTCCTTTACCCCGGAACAATTGCGCCAAATCGCCGCCATTACCGATATGACCTTGCCCCGCCTGCAGCAACTGGCCAGGGACAACCTGCCATTGCCGGAACGGTTGCGCGATTGTGCGCAGCGCATGCGGCAGAACCAGAGTATTCGCGACCTGATCTGGCAAATGGACCATCAAGCCCCCCTCGACGCGACGACCGCCCACGTGCAGATGCAGGCGCTGCCGTTGATGGACGGCTGGCCCAAAGGGCGGTTTTTCGAACTGCTGGACGATGAAGGCTATGTGCTTGAGCGTCACCCTGACACTGCGCCTTTCGACTACGAAGACCTGAGCATCCACCTGACTACGCAGCAACTGAAAAGCGGGCAGATCCTGCCGACGTTGCTGGCCGCCCTGGACGATGAAGAAAAGGTGACACTGCTGGGCGGCGCCTTTCAGCCAGGCGAGGCGCAAGCGATCCTGGCGCGGCGCCTCGCGGCATCGCTCAAGCAGCATCATCGAGCGGTGTATGAACGGCTGCGAGCGCATGCCGACTTCACCGAGCAGGCGGATCATGGGCTGCTCAAGGACCGTCATCCGCAGTTGCCTATTCGGCTCGCCTGGGAAGTCATGAGTGAAGCCTCCACCGCCGAGCGCCTGCGCTTGCGTCATACCCGGCGCGTGCCGCTGCGCCTGCGCCAATGGGCGCGCGCGACCGAGGAGGCGCTGGACGAAGACGAGGCCCTGATGGGCCTGTACGTACCGGAGGTGGCCACCGATGCCACCCGCCGCATCGCCACCGGCCTGCTGCGCGTGGTGCCGGGCTGGCCCGAGGACCTGGTGCTGCAAGTGCGCCGTGAGCGCTTGCGGGGCGATATTCTCGCCCAGGTGGGCGATACAGAGGCCGCCGCCACGCGTGTGCTGGTTCAGTCGGCGAAGGGCTTTCGCGCCCACGATGGGCAGGGGGTGTCGCTGGGTGCGCTGGCCGGTGGTCCGGAAGGGTTCTACACGGCACTGCTCGACTGCCTGTCCGCCGAGCACATCGAGGCAATGGGACTCGACGGAAACGAAATGGCCAGTCGCTTGCGCCACACCCTTATCGGTAAGGCCGAGGATGAGCGCAGCCGGATGGCCCGTTACCTGTGGCCGGAACGAGCGCTGCCTGAGGAACCGGCCCTGTCGTGCGTGCAGGCCACGCCGATGGGGTGGCAGCAATATCCCCATGGCCTGATGCGCAAGGTCAGAAAGCTCTACCCCTTGTTTGATGACTCGCGCATCGCGACTTTCCTGCAAGCCCTGGGCTCCGATCACCTGTCCCGCGCCAAAGCCGTGCGTGCCCTTGAAGAACAATATGAGGCGTTGCATCGGGCCCTGAAGCTGTGGACCAAGGACAAGGTCGCACAATCCGACCAGGCCCTGCTTGACCTGCGCCTGGCGCGCCATCAGGCCGCAGAAGCGATCAAGCGCAGTTGGCAATACGCGACGTTGAGTCGGGATGTGGCGGCTCGCCAGGTCCCGATCCTGAATCTTGACGGCATGGCCGTTGGCGCCTTGCCGACCCTGCCGCCAGGTGTCCATTTCGGGCATGTCCGGCAGTTGTCGTTGAAGCGGATGGGGCTCAACGACGACGTCGGGTATTTCCTCAAGCACTTCAAGGGCCTGAATTTCCTCGAACTGACGGGTAACCGCATCACGCGGCTGCCGGAAGTGCTCCAGCAAATGAAGCAGCTCAGTCACTTGTACCTGGACCACAACCAACTGCAACTGACCGAGTACACCCGCACCAAACTCGCCGACCTCAAGGCGCTGCAAGTGCTGAACCTGAACGACAACCCGCTGCTGGACTCACCGGTGGTCTACAAGATGCTCGATCTGCAGACCCTGGCCTTGCGCAATTGCCGGCTGACAAGCCTGCCGACCGGCATTATGCGCATTCCCCACCTGAACCGACTCGACCTGCGCGCCAACGATATCGTCAGCTTGCCGCCGTGGTTGTTCGACACCGAGCAGCGCAAGCCCGAGAACATCCACCTGGAGCAAAACCCGCTGGATGCCGGCACCCGACAGCTACTGAACCATTACCGCGACGAGACGGGGGTGGGCATGGGTTTTTTTGAAGATGACATTGGCCGGTTACACGAACAGCGGGCCAAGGCCCTGTGGTTGGGGGATGAACGGCTGGCGGGGCACGCGCAGCAAGCCGAGATCTGGCTGGGGCTTCGCGATGAGCCGGCTTGCGACGGACTGTTCAAGCTGCTGGCAGGGCTGAGTGATACCGCAGACAGCGTGCACGTGCGAGAGGACCTGCACCGGCGCGTCTGGAACGTGTTGGAAGCGACGGCAGAGGATGTCGAGTTGCGCGGCCAAGTGTTCGAACTCGCCGCCACGCCGTTGAACTGTGATGACAGCGCCGCCGACAGTTTCAGTAATGTGGAGGTACTGGTTCTGGTCCGCAAAGCGGTGCGACAGGTCGAAACGGGCGAAGCGCAGACCCGGCCGCTGCTGCGCTTGGGCAGGGGCTTGTTTCGTCTCGATCGGCTGGCGTCCATCGCCCGTCGCCATAGTGTCGCGCATCCGACGGTCGACCCGCTGGAGGTCAGCCTGGCCTATCGGACTGGCCTGGTCGAGCGCCTGCACTTGCCGGGGCAGCCTCGCCACATGCGCTATGCCAGCCTCGGCGGGGTCACCCAGAACATGCTCAGAATGGCCGAAGCGCAGGTCAAGGAGGCTGAGCTTTCGCCGCTGCTTCTGAAGTACCTGGCGAATCTACCGTGGTGGCAAAACTACTTGAAAAAGACCCAGAGCGGCTCGTTTGAAACCTTGAACGAACCATTCATCAGCCGCTCGGACACGCTGTTCGAGCAGCGTGAAGCCCTGGATGACGCCACCTACAAAAAGCGTATCGATCAGATCAGTGACGACCGGCAACGGGCGGAGTCGGCCGAGCTTGAACGCCTGACCCAGGAGGCGTTGAGGCTGGATGACCTGGGTGGCTGTGCATTGCCAACGGTGCACTGAGCCTGCGCTCAGCGCGGATTTTTCACGGCGTTGCTGCGAATCAAGGCCCGCACCGCGAAGCGGTTCGGGTGGCAGGCCTCGGCCACACTGCGCGGCAGGGGCAGCGGCTCGTTGTCCAGCCAGGCTGCCAGTAGCTCGCCGGACAGCGGCGCGGTGATCAGGCCCCGCGAGCCGTGGCCGCTGTTGACGTACAGACCGTCCAGCCACGGGCAGGCGGCTTGCGGGGCGTGGCGGGCGTCCTTGCGCAGCGCATCGTAGGCCTGGTCGAAGGCCTCGGGGTCGGCGAGCGGGCCGACAATCGGCAGGTAATCCGGACTGGTGCAGCGAAATGCGGCACGGCCTTCCAGGGCATCCGGGGCGAGGCTGGCCGCCTGCAGGCGCCGGGCCAGGTCCGGGGAGATTTCCTCCAGCAGCTCGAGGTTGCCGGCATGCTCGGCAGCAGTGGGGGCGAGGTCATCGCTGTGGAAATTGAAGCTGGCCCCCAGTGTGTGTTCACCCAGGCGTGGTGGCGCCACATAACCTTCGGCGCACACCACCGTGGCCAAGGCCTGGCTGTCGGCGGTCTGGGGCAACCGGGTGATTTGCCCGCGAATACGCTTGAGGGGCAACGCGGCGCTGGCAGCAAAACGCTTGACCTCGGCGGCACCGGCCAGCACTACCACCGGGGCACTGGCGAGCAACTGCTCACCGTCCCAGGCCTGCCAATGGTCGTCGACTTTGCGCAGCTCCAGCACCTCGTGATGGGCCAGCACATTGATCCCGGAGTGGCGTGCCTGCCACTGGCAGAGGGCGGGCGGGTGCACCCAGCCACCTTCGGGGAAAAACAGCCCGCCATGCTCCAGGCCAACCCCGGCGCGCACCTGGGCCTGATCCCGGTCCAGCAGGTGCAGCAAGTCCGGAGCGAATGCCCCGGCCAGTTGCGCCTGGCGTTCGGCCTCCTTGGCATTGAAGGCCAGTTGCAGCACGCCGCAGCCATCCCAATCCACCCCCCGGTGCAGGTGTTCCAGCAGGCGCCGGGTATGCCCGAAGCCGCTGACAATCATCTGCGACAAGGCGGTGCCGTGGGCGGACAACTTGAGGTACAGCACCCCCTGCGGATTGCCGGAGGCCTCCTGGGCCAGGGCCTCATGCCGCTCCAACAGGCTGACGCGCCAACCGCGTGCAGCCAGGCTGGCGGCGCTGGCGCAACCGGCCAGGCCACCACCGATCACCAGGGCGTGGCGCTCGCCATGGAGCGCGGGAGGGCGCGCGAACCAGGGTTTGACCGCAGCCGGCGCGGGCGTCTCGGCGGGCCAGCCGAGAAAATCACCGCGCAGGATTTCCCATTTATGACCGATGCCCGGCGTGCGCTTCATCTTGAAACCGGCGGCGTTGATCAGGCGGCGTACCCAGCCGGTGCTGGTGAAGGTGCTGATGGTCGAGCCGGGGGCTGCCAGGCGTGCCAGTTCGGCGAACAGCTCGGCGGTCCACATCTCGGGGTTTTTCGCCGGGGCGAAGCCGTCCAGGAACCACGCGTCGACCTGGGCGTCCAGTTGCGGCAATTGCTCCATGACATCGCCGACCAGCAGGGTCAGGGTCACCCGGCCGTTATCCAGCACCAGTTGCTGGAAGCCTGGATGAATGGCGATGTACTGGGCCAGCAGTTGCTCGGCGAAGGGCTGCAGTGGTGGCCAGAGGGCGAGGGCGCGCTGCAGGTCGGCGTGGCTCAGCGGGTATTTTTCCACGCTGACAAAATGCAGGCGCGCACCGGCCACGGCGTGCTGTTCGAACAACTGCCAGGCGCAGAGAAAATTCAAGCCGGTGCCGAAGCCGGTCTCGCCAATCACCAGCCGTCCGCCCACCGGCAGCGCCGCAAAGCGTTCCTGCAGGCGGTTCTGCTCGAGGAACACATAGCGGGTTTCTTCAAGGCCGGACTTATCGGAGAAGTACACGTCGTCAAACACCCGCGAGTGCGGGCGACCTTGGTCATCCCAGTCGAGCTGGGCGTTGGGCAATACGGGGGTCATGGGCGGCTCATCATCAACGAAGCAGGCAACGGCAAGGCGGCCATTCTAGCCGATCAACTACCAACGCATTGATCCATGGCAAGCGGCAGTGGAATTTCCTCCCGCGTGTCGTTGCCCAATCCGCTAGTCTTGCTGAATTCTGGAACGGAGCCGCCCATGTTCGAATCTGCCGAAATTGGTCACGCCATCGACAAAGACACCTACGACGCCGAAGTCCCGGCCCTGCGCGAAGCGTTGCTGGAGGTGCAGTACGAGCTGCAGCAGCAAAAGCGTTTCCCGGTGATCATCCTGATCAACGGCATTGAAGGGGCCGGCAAGGGCGAGACGGTCAAACTGCTGAATGAATGGATGGACCCGCGCCTGATCGAGGTGCGCACCTTCGACCAGCAGACCGACGAAGAACTGGCCCGCCCACCGGCCTGGCGCTATTGGCGCCAATTGCCTGCCAAGGGCCGCATGGGCATCTTTTTCGGCAACTGGTACAGCCAGATGCTGCAGGGCCGGGTGCATGGCGAGATCAAGGACGCGCGGCTCGACCAGGCCATCGCCGGGGCCGAGCGCCTGGAGAAAATGCTCTGCGATGAAGGCGCGCTGATCTTCAAGTTCTGGTTCCACCTGTCGAAGAAGCAAATGAAAGCGCGCCTCAAGGCCCTGGCCGACGACCCGTTGCACAGCTGGCGCATCAGCCCGCTGGACTGGCAGCAGTCCGCGACTTACGACAAGTTCGTGCATTTTGGCGAGCGCATCCTGCGCCGCACCAGCCGCGACTACGCGCCGTGGCACGTGATCGAAGGCGTCGATGCGCACTACCGCAGCCTGACCGTGGGCAAGATCCTGCTCGAAAGCCTGCAAAATGCCCTGAAGCAGCCCAAGGGCAAGGCCAGCGGCATGAACCCGGCGCCGCTGCTGGCCTCGGTGGACCAGAAGAGTCTGCTCGACAGCCTCGACATGACGCTGAGCCTGGACAAGGACGATTACGAAGAACAGCTGATTACCGAGCAGGCCCGCTTCTCCGGCCTGATGCGCGACAAGCGCATGCGCAGGCACGCCCTGGTGACCGTATTTGAAGGCAATGACGCGGCGGGCAAGGGCGGCGCGATCCGGCGTGTCGCGGCGGCGCTGGACCCGCGTCAGTACCACATCGTGCCGATTGCGGCGCCGAGCGAGGATGAGCGCGCCCAGCCTTACCTGTGGCGGTTCTGGCAGAAGATCCCGGCGCGCGGCATGTTCACTGTGTTCGACCGCTCGTGGTACGGCCGCGTGCTGGTGGAGCGCATCGAAGGCTTCTGCACCCCGGCCGACTGGATGCGTGCCTACGGCGAGATCAATGACTTTGAAGAGCAACTGCGCGATGCGGGGGTGATCGTGGTCAAGTTCTGGCTGGCGATCGACAAGCAAACCCAATTGGAACGCTTCCAGGCCCGCGAAGAAATCCCGTTCAAACGCTTCAAGATCACCGAAGACGACTGGCGCAACCGCGAAAAGTGGGACGACTACCGCGCCGCCGTCGGCGACATGGTCGACCGCACCAGCACCGAGGTCTCGCCCTGGACATTGGTGGAAGCCAATGACAAGCGCTGGGCGCGGGTAAAAGTGCTGCGCACCATCAACCGCGCGCTGGAAGAAGCATTCGAGAAAAGCGACAAGCACGACAAGAAGAAAAAGAAATAAGCGCGAGGCAGTCGGCTTGGGGTGGAGAGCTGGCTTGTGGTGGACAGCTATGGTGGACAAAGCTGGTATTTAGTGGAGAGCCCGCTTTTTTGTGGCGAGCGGGCTTGCCCCGCGTTGGGCTGCGCAGCAGCCCCAAAACCTGCCCACCCCTTCTAACTGAAGCCCTGCAGTGCCTGGGGCCGGGGCCGCTTCGCGCCCCAACGCAGGACAAGCCTGCTCACCACAAGGGCTTGGCCACCTAACCCTCTGTACTCCAAACCCGCGTGGTGGACTGCCAGCTTGTAGTGGACAGTGGAGAACCCGCTTTTTTGTGGCGAGCGGGCTTGCCCCGCGTTGGGCTGCGCAGCAGCCCCAAAACCTGCCCACCCCTTCTAACTGAAGCACTGCAGTGCCTGGGGTCAGGGCCGCTTCGCGCCCCAACGCAGGACAAGCCTGCTCACCACAAGGGCCTGGCCACCTAAACCCTGCCCACGTCTTCTGACTGAAGCACCGCGCTGCCTGGGTGAGGGCCGCTCCGCGCTCCAACGCAGGACAAGCCTGCTCACCACAAGGGCCCGGCCACCTAAACCCTCTGCCCTACAAACCCGCGTGGTGGACAGCCAGCTTTTAGTGGACGGTGGAGAGCACGCTTTTTTGTGGCGAGCGGGCTTGCCCCGCGTTGGGCTGCGCAGCAGCCCCAAAACCTGCCCACCCCTTCTAACTGAAGCACTGCAGTGCCTGGGCCGGGGCCGCTCCGCGCCCCAACGCAGGGCAAGCCTGCTCACCACAAGGGCCCGGCCACCCAAACTCTCTGCACTACAAACCCGCTGCACAACAACCTCCTGCACAACTAGACTTCTGCACAACAACCCCACTGCCCAACAACCCCCCCCCATTACAAACCCGCGCACCACCCCATGCTTTTGTATATGCCAGGTGAATGATCATCGCGGCCGGGCGGGCGCGGATCTATTCTCGATTGATCTCCCAACAACGACAAGATCGAGGTAGCCCATGCGTGAAGTAGTGATCGTCGACAGTGTGCGAACCGGCCTGGCCAAGTCCTTTCGCGGCAAGTTCAACCAGACCCGCCCGGATGACATGGCGGCCCATTGCGTCAACGCACTGCTGTCCCGTAACGGCATCGACCCGGCCAGTGTCGAGGATTGCATCGTCGGCGCCGGCTCCAACGAAGGCGCCCAGGGCTACAACATCGGTCGCAATGTGGCGGTGCTCTCGCAGCTGGGCACCGGCACGGCGGGCATGACCCTCAACCGATTCTGCTCGTCGGGCCTGCAGGCGATTGCGATTGCGGCCAACCAGATTGCTTCGGGTTGCAGCGACATCATCGTCGCCGGCGGCGTCGAGTCCATCAGCCTGACCATGAAAAGCGTCAACACCGACAACCTGATCAACCCGCTGCTCAAAGAGCAGGTGCCGGGGATCTATTTCCCCATGGGCCAGACCGCCGAAATCGTCGCGCGCCGCTACCATGTCAGCCGCGAAGACCAGGACCTCTATGCGCTGCAAAGCCAGCAGCGCACGGCCCAGGCGCAGGCCGACGGGTTGTTCGACGATGAAATCGTGTCGATGGCGGTCAAGTACAAGGTCGAGGACAAGAACACCGGCGCGGTGCAGGTCCTTGATGGCGTAGTCGATCGCGATGATTGCAATCGCCCGGATACCACTCTGGCGAGCCTTGCCGGATTGAAGCCGGTGTTTGCCGAAGACGGCTCGGTGACGGCGGGCAACTCCTCGCAGTTGTCCGACGGGGCCTCGATGACCCTGGTGATGAGCCTGGAAAAAGCCCTGGCGCTGGGGCTCAAGCCCAAGGCGTTTTTCCGCGGCTTCACCGTGGCCGGTTGCGAGCCGGACGAAATGGGCATCGGCCCGGTGTTCTCGGTGCCCAAGCTGCTCAAGGCGCGTGGCTTGCAGGTGGCGGACATCGACCTGTGGGAACTCAACGAAGCGTTCGCCTCCCAGTGCCTGTATGCGCGCAATCGCCTGGAAATCGATAACGCCAAGTACAACGTCAACGGCGGCTCGATTTCCATCGGCCATCCGTTCGGCATGACCGGTTCGCGGCAAGTCGGGCACCTGGTGCGGGAACTGCAGCGGCGCAACCTGCGCTACGGCATCGTCACCATGTGCGTGGGCGGCGGCATGGGCGCCACCGGTCTGTTCGAGGCCGTCCGCTAGATCACCCGCCAATGTAGGCGCCGGCTTGCCGGCTCCTACAATTGAATTGCGCCGTAGCCCAATCCTTCTGCTTGCCCCTAGAATGCCCGTTCCACTTCCTCTGGCATCTGGGGCACTCATGCACATCTCTTCCGGCCGCTGGGTCTACGGTTTCTGCCTGACCCTGTTGACCGCGCTGCTCTGGGGCATCCTCCCGGTCAAACTCAAACAGGTCTTGCAAGTGATGGACCCGGTCACCGTCACCTGGTTTCGCCTGACGGTCGCCGGCAGTTGCCTGTTCCTGTACCTGGCGGCCACCAAGCGCCTGCCCAGCCGCAAAGTGCTCGGCCCCAAGGGCGGCTGGCTGGTGGCGATGGCGGTGTGCGGGCTGGTCGGCAACTACGTGTTGTACCTGGTGGGCCTGAACATGCTCAGCCCCGGCACCGCCCAGTTGGTGGTGCAGATGGGGCCGATCTTTCTGATGGTCGCCAGCGTGTTTGTGTTCAAGGAGCGTTTCAGCCGGGGGCAGGTGCTTGGATTGGTGGTGTTGATCGTGGGTTTTGGGCTGTTTTTCAACCAGCGCCTGGAGGAGTTGCTCACGTCTGTCGGCACTTACACCGCCGGCGTGCTGACCATCCTGCTCGCCACCTCGATCTGGGTGTTCTACGCCCTCGGTCAGAAGCAGTTGCTGACGGTGTGGAATTCGCTGCAGGTGATGATGGTGATCTACCTGTCCTGCGCGGTGCTGCTCACTCCCTGGGCGCATCCGCTGGAAGCGCTGGACCTGAGCCCATTGCAAGGCTGGCTGTTACTGGCGTGCTGCATGAATACCTTGGTGGCCTACGGCGCATTTGCCGAAGCCCTGGCCCATTGGGAGGCCTCGCGGGTCAGTGCGACGCTGGCGTTGACGCCGCTGGTGACGTTTGTCGCGGTGGCGCTGGCAGCCTGGCTGTGGCCGGACTACGTGCAGGCAGAAGAAATCAACGCGCTGGGATATTTCGGCGCGCTGGTGGTGATGCTCGGTTCGGCGGCCGTGGCGCTGGCCCCCTCGCTGCTCGCCGGGCTCAAGGCCCGGCGGCTGCGCATGGCGTCTTAGGCGCCCAGCATGTTTTCCGGGCGAACCCACTGGTCGAACTCTGCATCGGTGAGGTAGCCCAGTTCAAGGGCGGCCTCGCGCAGCGTCAGCCCTTCGGCGTAGGCCTTCTTGGCAATCTCTGCCGACTTGTCGTAGCCGATGTGCGGGTTGAGCGCGGTGACCAGCATCAATCCGCGCTCCAGGTGCTCGGCCATTTGCGTGGCGTCGGGCTCGAGCCCGGCAATGCAGTGCTCCTGGAAGTTGTTGCAGCCGTCGGCCAGCAAGCGGATCGACTCCAGCAGGTTGTGGATGATCACCGGCTTGTACACGTTCAACTGCAAGTGCCCTTGGCTGGCGGCAATGCCGATGGTCACATCGTTGCCCAACACCTGGCAGGCCAGCATCGACAGCGCCTCGCACTGGGTCGGGTTGACCTTGCCGGGCATGATCGAACTGCCGGGCTCGTTGGCCGGCAGCTTGACCTCGGCCAGCCCGGCGCGTGGGCCCGAGCCCAGCAGGCGCAGGTCGTTGGCGATTTTCATCAGGGCCACGGCCAGGGTTTTCAGCGCGCCGTGCAGGGTCACCAGTGGCTCGTGTCCGGAAAGCGCGGCGAATTTGTTGGGCGCCGTGACAAACGGCAGGCCGGACAGCGCGGCCAGCTCGGAGGCAATCGCCTCGCCGAAACCATGCGGCGCATTCAGCCCGGTGCCGACGGCGGTGCCACCCTGGGCCAGCTCGCACACGGCGGGCAGGGCGCTGCGGATGGCGCGTTCGGCGTAGTCAAGCTGGGCGATAAAGGCTGACAGTTCCTGGCCAAAGGTGATCGGCGTGGCGTCCATCATGTGGGTGCGGCCGGTCTTCACCAGTTTCATGTGCCGCGCGGCGAGTTCCGCGAGGCCGCCGGACAGATTGGCGATGCCCGGCAGCACCTGGGTGTGCACCGCCTGCACGGCCGCAATGCTCATGGCCGTGGGGAAGCAGTCGTTGGAGCTTTGCGAGCGATTGACGTGATCGTTGGGGTGCACCGGGCTCTTGCCGCCGCGGGTCTTGCCCGACAGCTCGTTGGCACGGCCGGCGATCACCTCGTTGGCGTTCATGTTGCTCTGGGTGCCGCTGCCGGTCTGCCAGACGACCAGCGGGAATTGGTCATCATGCTGGCCGGCGAGCACTTCGTCGGCGGCCTGTTCGATCAGGCGGGCGATGTCGGCGGGCAAATCGCCATTGCGGTCGTTGACCCGCGCGGCGGCCTTTTTCACCAGGGCCAGGGCGTGCAGCACCGCCAGTGGCATGCGCTGCTCGCCGATGGCGAAATTCACCAGCGAACGTTGGGTCTGGGCGCCCCAGTAAGCGTCATCCGGGACGGCGACTTCTCCCAGGCTGTCGGTTTCGATACGGCTCATCGGGCACACTCCTTCAGGTTCGTTTGCGCAGTTTAGGCCTTGATGGGCCTATGGGGTTCCCTAAAAGACTTTTCATCGGATTCATCCCGTGCCAATCCAGGCCGTACAAGGCCTGGGGTTGAGCCGCAGCGTTTTTTAGGCGCAGAATGGGCGCCCTTGGGGTCTTACCTCGCCTGCTAGAAAAGGAAACTCGATGACTCGTCTTCGTGCCATCTGTACCGCGGTTGCTCTGGTTTGCGCCAGCGGCCAGGTTTTTGCCGATACCGCCAGCCACAACGCCAGTGCCGAAGCCTTCCTTACCCTGGCCCACGCCGACAAGCTGGGTACCCCGGTGTACATGCAAGTGCAGCAAATGTTCGCCCAGCGTTTCGAACAGACCAAGGCGCCTGCCGCCAAGCAGTCCGTACTGGACAGCTACCAGGCCAAGGCCAACGCCGCCCTCGACCAGGCCATCGGCTGGCCGAAGCTGAAACCGGACATGGTCAAGCTCTACACCAGCAACTTCAGCGAATCCGAGCTCAAGGACCTGGTCGCGTTCTACCAGTCGCCACTGGGCAAGAAAGTCCTCGAGAAAATGCCGCAGCTGACCCAGCAATCGGCCCAGATGACCCAGGAAAAACTGGAAAGCGCCGTACCGGTGGTGAACAAGCTGTTGGAAGACATGACCAACGAGCTGACGCCAAAAGCCGCCGCACCGGCCAAGAAGAAGTAAGCAGGAATGAGCATGCAACAGCGTATCGAAACGGCACTTGCCGCCCTGGGCCCGGACCACTTGAGCGTGCTGGATGAAAGCCACATGCACAGCCGTGGGCTGCAAACGCACTTCAAGGCCGTACTGGTCAGCCCGCAGTTCGAGGGGCTCAACCGCGTCAAGCGCCACCAGAAGGTCTACGCCACCCTGGGTGACCTGATGAGCGAATTTCATGCGCTGGCGCTGCACACCTACACGCCTGAAGAATGGGCGAAAATCGACGCAGCCCCGGCCTCGCCGACCTGCGCCGGCGGGCACTGAGCCCGCAGCCCAAGGCCTGCGGGCGCGGCGCGTTCGCGCTCGCAGGTTGCCATATCCTGTGCCTGTAATTAGACACATAAAACATCCTCGCAGTACCCCCCACGCCCTAAAGGGGTTCCCTAGACTTTTTTGACCTTAGCTGATCAGGTCATGAGTTTATGTCCACTTCTTTGCATCGAAATACACCGACCTTGAAGGCCAGGGATCCCCGCGGGCTGGCTGTGCGTGCTGTTCACTATCATCGTGAGAGCGTGACGCAGGCTCCGCAGGCACGGGTCACCCGCCAGGTTTTTGGGGCCAATGGTCTTTTGCTCAGCCAGTGGGACCCGCGGCAATTTGCGCGTGGCGCTGCGGGTGTGGCGTCACAGTCGACCATTTACAGCCTGTCGGGCGAGCCTGTGCGCACCGAGAGCGCCGATGCCGGCTGGCGCCTGCTGATACATGGTGAAGCAGGGCAGCTGTTGCATCGCTGGGATTCACGTCTAGCTCATCACGAGCGGCGCTACGACCGCCTGTTACGCCCAGTGGCCGTGTTTGAACAGGCAGCGAATGAGCCGCGGCCGCGTTGTGTCGAGCGCCTGACCTATGCGGCCGCCGAACCCGCCGAGGCGGCCGGCAACCGTTGTGGTCGGCTGATTCGCCACGCGGACCCGGCCGGTGTATTGGTGATGGATGAGTACGGGATCGATGGAAGCGTCACGCAGCAGACTCGACGGTTTCGCTTGGATGCGTCGGCCGTTGACTGGCCATCCAGTCATGACGAACAAGCCGAACAGCTGGAGCCCAAGGCCCATACTACGACTTGGCGCTACGATGCCTTGGGCGCGCAGCTGGAGCAGGTCGACGCCCAGGGCAATCGTCGGCACTGGCTCTATGGGCAGCAAGGCTGGCTGAAGGAGGTTGCGCTGACCCTCCGTGGGGGCACGCGCCAGGTTTTGACGAACCAGCGCGTGTACAACGCCAGCGGCCTGGTGATTTCCGAACGGATGGGCAATGGCGTTACCAAGCTGGCGAAATACGCCGCTGAGGATAATCGTCTGTTGCAACTGACGGTGCATCGCAAGGGCGAGGCCGCCAAGCCTTTACAGGACCTTGTGTACGAGTACGACCCGGTCGGCAACATCCTCAGCCTCAGCGACCAGGCGCAGCCGACGCAATGGCACACTAATGCGCGTATTGATGCGGTCAACCGCTACCAGTACGACAGTCTGTACCAGCTGACCCAGGCCACCGGTCGGGAAAATGCCGGCAACAGCGGTGGCCAGGCGGCGCCGGGACGGGTGACGTTCGGTGCAACTGACACCGGGCCCTGGCGCAATTACACCCAACATTACCGTTACGATGAACATGGCAACTTGACGAGCCTTCGCCATGTGCCGAGTAGCGGAGCCGGTCATACTCGGGACATGCGTGTCGCTGCGGGCAGCAATCGCGCCTTGCCGGTGACTGACGGTGCACCGCGGCAATGGGCAATGATGTTTGATGCCAATGGCAACCAACACGTGCTCGGCAGCGGCCAACAGTTAGGCTGGGACGTGCGGAATCAGCTCACCCATGTGACTCAGGTGTGGCGTGAGCAGGGTGATCCGGATGTGGAAAGTTACCTCTACGACGGCCAGGGCCAACGGGCAGCCAAAATCAGAAGCCAGCAGGTCGCGGGGAAACCCCATACACAACTGACATGCTACTTGCCGGGTTTGCGCCTGCATGTACAAGCAGGCAAGCGCTTGAACGTGCTGGAGATCGATATCGGCGGCGGTCATGTCACGGTGTTGCAATGGGAGCAGGGTCGCCCCAGCGATATGAATGACGAGCACATGCAATTCAGCCTCCTCGATCACCTCAATAGCAGCTTGCTGGAACTGGACGAGCAGGCTCAGTTGCTGAGCCAGGAGCATTATTATCCTTATGGCGCGACGGCGTGGTGGGCTACCAACGATACGCAGCGAGCTCGCTATAAGGTTCGCCGCTATGCAGGTAAGGAGCGCGATGCGACAGGGTTGTATTACTACGGATCGCGGTATTACGCGCCGTGGCTGCAACGCTGGATCAGCCCGGACCCGCTGGGCGACGTGGACGGCCTGAACCTGTATGCGATGACCCTGGGCAACCCCTTGCTGTTCAAGGATGTTGATGGCGGGCAAGTGTCTTTTGGCGAGCAATTCCAACCCAGTCGAGGCGATATTCTTTTCGGCTTGGCCAACACCGTGCGGATCTATCGCAGCTTCTGGTCAAAGCTGACGGCACGCGGGGACATCATGGCTGCCTATTTCGGCGTCGAGGAGATGGGGGCTGCAACTGCGGCGCTGGCCGCAAGTGTCGACGCGTACATTCGGCGCGGGCTCGACAGGATCGGCGAGTCCGAGTATGAGCAAACGATCGCAGAGCAAGGGGGGCAGGTCGCACGGCAATTCTATGGCGCTATTGTGTCCAAGTATTCGGGCTGCACATCGACCACCGCCAACCGGGAGTTCGCGAAGAAATTCGTCAGTGATTTTTCTTCCAGTGACTCTTCCTTCGAACGCACCCTTGAAGGCTACATAGATGTGAACTTGAGTGCGTTCCAGCACAAGCTGGTCAGCCGCGCCAGCAAGTCGGCGTTGAAGACGCTGACGGACCCTCAGAGCCTGCGCCAGGCGCACTTTGCTCTGGATGATCTGGACATGGACGTTGTGATCAATAAGTCCGCGGTTTCTGCCACGGGTTCTGAGCTGCGCTGGCTGTATCGGCATCGACAGCAACTGGCAGGCCGCGTGACGTTCTATCGGCATCAACAACGGGTCGACGCCCCTTGGGAGTCCGACTCCTCCGCGTGGCGTCGCTATAAACCCGCCAGTTCCAGGGCTTCACGGACGGCGGCACGTTGAGTGAACAAAGCAGTTTGGCCGTCTCTGAACGGTGAGACGGCCACGCTTCCCCTGGCTTCAGTGTTCAGCCGAGGGGTCTACCTGCGCTCCAGACGTATCATTTTCATCCTCGCTGACGGTGTACCAGGCCCAGTAGGTGATTTGCCGTAGTGTTTTCCTGGCGGTGAGGGTGCGGGTGGGGCGGCCGAGGGGGTCATTGAACTGCCTGTCGCCAGGCAGGAACTGCTGCAGGGACTGACCGTCGATGTACCGGTGGCGGTCGGCGTAATAGGTGCGATGTACCCGCATGATCCGCCCCGTGGGGCTGTACTCGGTGTGTTCGCTGACACACCAGCGCGGATCAGCCTGAACCGTCTGGAGGGCGCCGTCCTTGACCGTCAGGTCCGCGTTGGCGCCCACCGCACAGGCCGGCCCCGGCTCGGCTTGTTGTTTGCTTTGCAAGATGCGCCCGAAGCCGTCATGGGAGACCAGGCTCATGTGGATGAGCTGTTCCTGATCGTGGGTATAGCGATCAGCTGCCAACATCAGGCTTCGGGCGGGTTCGCGCTGGGCCTTCTGGATCAAGTCGGACAAGGCTTTCTCGCTCGCACTCAAGGCGCTGGCCTTTTTTTTCAGGCGCAACCGGGCGGTGGCGCGTATGTGCCCGTCTGGTGAGACATAGCGCTGGGTGACCCAGTGCGCCTGCCTGTCCGTCGGGGCGATCGAACCCATCCAACTGAATGGGTCGTAGAGCCAGGCACGGGCGGCCTCGCCGAGGATCGTTGCGGGTGCTTGAATGGCGGATTCGATGGATGCGTCTACCGGCCGTCGATACGCCGACAATGGCCCGAAGCCCACGGACGTTGCCGATGCTTGCCCGTTGATGCTGGTCGCGAGCAAGCGACCGAACGCATCGTAGAGCGCTTGCTCGGTCGTGCCGTTTGGATCGGTGATGCTGATCGGCTGGAGCAGGCGGTAGTCATGCTGGACGCGGGTGATGCAGCCGTCGGGTTGTTTGACCTGGATGACCTGAAGCCCGTAAGGATCATAGGTCAGCGTGGTTTCTCCCTCGGCCTGAGTCAGGCGCCAAGTGTGTAGACGAAAGAAGTGTTTGGCGTTGAAGTAGCGCGGAAACTGACGGCGAATCGACCAGAGGGGGGACGATTGGCGTTCCTGGTCATTGGCATGAAAAAACAGCGCCATGGGCCGGTAACCGATTCGGCCCAGGCGGCTCGGCAGGTCTTCGGCGGGTAGGCCGGGCATGTCGGGAATTTTCTCCAGTGCCTGGAGCGCGTTGGGGGCCAGTTCAGCGCTTTCTTGATAATCCGCCAGCCCCTGGAAGTTTGCCGTTCCAGGCGTCAAGGTTTGCCCTTTGCCGCCCGGTTCGCGGTAGTGCTGGATCGTCAAGCCGCTCAGCTCGCGCGGTGCTTGTGGCCCCAGTGGACCTGAAAGCCGGTCGATCAATATCTCGTAGCGGATAGCCGATGCGTTCAACCCCGCAGGTGGCTGCCCGTCAGGCAGGGTCCAGGCGTTGTTGCGTTGACGATAGGGCAGTCCCAATCGCCATTGGTCGTCGTTGGGTTGATGAATCCACTGCGCCAAGGTTTCGCGCAGATAAAACACCTGCTGAGCCGGGTCGTGGGTGTCACGCCACCATTGTCGCTGATGCTCATCCTCGAGCAGTGCCGGTGGTGTGTCACTGACCGTCTTGCGCCGCGCGCCATGCACCGTGACGCTGTGGACCAGGCTGGCGTAGGCATCCCAGCGCAAGTTGACCTGGTGTTCGCAGACCGGATCATCGGGCACCTGTTCGTACTGATAATGCACGGACTCCAGCGTCAGCGGCAGCATTCGCGGCCAGGGTTGCGAGCCGGATGCCGGGGGCAACCGACGGACCAGATAGCGGTACTGCTGCACCGAATAGGGTGTGCTGTTGGCCGGGTCAAGGGCGAACACTTCCACCCGTAGCGGCAAGCCCCTGAGCGCGTAGGTTGCCGCCTGTGTCTCCGGTGGCGTGGGCGACGCGATCACGCGGTCGTGATGGTCGGTCGGTTGCGGCTGTTGGGGGGCATCATGTGTCGCCAGCAAAGTGCGGCCGAGCGTGATGGCGTCAGGGTCGTGCTGGCTGTAGTCGTCCTTGGGCATATCCAGCGCCTGGCCGGTGTGAAACCAGCGTTTGGTTTGCGTCCCTGCTCCGGGCGCGTCATGGGTGCCGGTCTCGATGTCGGTTTGAAGCAGCAAGCCAAAACCCTGGAAGGCGCGTTCATGGGGGTCGTAAAACCCTTGGCGATAGCTGAAATGCTGGGTCAGTGTGTGATGACTGATCTCATCGCGCTGCCTCTGGCGTTTAACCAGGGTCAGTGCGAAGGGCAATCGGCAGACGGCCTGCCTGCCTTCGGCCTGGTGCTGCCTCTTCTCGTCCAGCCATTCCTGGGCACTGCTGCGGTAGCTCACCTCTACTTGTGCGCCCAGATTGTTGTTGGTAATGCTGAGTAGACAAGGCCTGCTATCAAAAAAATCGTAGCGCCAATGGCGAGGGTGTGGGTGCGTGACGCTGATGATCAGGCTGGCGTAACCGTTGCCTTGCAGGTCCGCCACGCTCACCTGGCATAAGGCGTCATGCTGAACGCCTGATGGCCAGGGTAAGACCAACGGGGTTTTGGCAAAGCCATTGCCGCCCTTGTTGGTGAAAATGCGTACCTCATGGGTCGTCAGGTACAGCAAGTCGCTGGCACCGCAGCCATCCAGATCCGCCAGCAACACGTTGGAAGCATTGAACGTCGTTTCCCTGAAAGGCAAGGTGGCCAATACTCTCCCTTTGCCGAATCGCCCATGGCCCAGGTTGGGCCAGCATTTGATTTCGTTGTGTCGTATACGCACCAGGTGCTGCTGGCCGCTGCCAAGTATGTCGCTGAAGCCAACCCAGTCGGCGGAAGAACCGAGGAAGGACGGTAAGTCGTCGCCGTCGATCGTGTGCGCCTGCTCGATGCCCTGCTGGAAACCGCTATGCCGGTTGGCATACAGGCGCACGCTACGCGGGCCTACCAGTGCGATATCAGCCAAGCCGCTGCTCATCAGGTCGGCAAATATCGCATGGGTATGTAAGAACTCCACCGGGAACGCATCGAACCGTACGAACCCCGCGTCTTTCCGTTGGGGGGCCAGGCTGAAGAAACCGCTCATGCCCGGTCGGGCCAGGACCCATTCCAGCCGACCGTCACCGTCGATATCGAGCAAGGCCTGATAGACCGGGCGTGAACCGTCCGCCACGGGAATAGCCGGCAGTTCTTGAGCGGGAGCGTACGTCACCCCATCGCCTGTAGACGCCTCATCTCGCTCGGGTGCCCGGTAGTACCAGGCTTGATCACCGCGGTACAAGATTCCCGGTAAGCCCTCGCCGAATAGATCCACCAGTTGATAGCGCTGGCCGTCATTGAGACCGGGCACGTCCACGAAACGCTGGTAGCGGCGGGCATCCAGTTTCAGGCCTGAGTATTGATACAGATATTCTTGCGGCGGCAGGCTGGTGAGCGTTCCCTGGGCGTCAACGGCCTGCTCGTGTACCGCTAGCAAGGTGTTGAGCCCGTTGGGAAAGGTTTTGTGTTCGAACCGCAGGCGTTTGACCAAGACGGGGGAGGGGCCCATGTCGGGTGCATCTGCGAAGGCGTGAAACATCAGGATTTGCCGACACAGTCGCAGTGTCCGTAGTTCAAAACCGTAGATGAAACTGGAAAACGGATCTTCGCGTGGAAGCCACGGGTTGAGCGCGTCGTAGGAAGGCAACTTGTCGTTGGCGGTGGTGCGTTGACCGTAGTCGAACAGCAGGTAAAAGTGCCACGCCTGACGGGACAAATCGTCATTTTTGAGCAAATACAGGGTCTCTTTTTCCCTCGCCATGACGTTGCCGTAACACACTTTATGCAGATAACGCTGGGCCCGGCTGTCATGGGGTTCCGTGCGGGTATCGGTCTCGGCCAGGTACTGGTAACCGATATGCTCGCCATGGGGGTTCAGGCTTTCCTCAAGCAGCCATTGCGCCACATGGCTCAGGTTATCGGGATCAGCGATACGCGCCGCAGGCGTTTTGCCGTACACATGGCGGCTGCCGTCAGCCGCCTGGATCAGCCAGAACCCGGCCGCATCGCCCTCTGAACGCCAATGCTCGACGCGCTCGAAGCGCTGTTCGACCCTGGGAAAGTAGCGCGTGACGACGTAGTGGCGGCCTAGCGGCACGTGGTCAAAACTGTCGCGTTGTGTCTGGACAAGCGTGCCCGCGGCGGTGCGTTCGGGCATCCATTGCTGTGCATCCGGACCCTGGAATGTATCGGCTGCGGTGTAATCGGGGACGCCCTGCTGGGTACGCCGTGTGACGGCACCCGGATTGACGTCCCAGCCGAAACCGAACGCACTGTTACCCGCCGTGCTGCGATAGATCAGCGACAACGTAGGTGCATAACCACGGCCAGTGGAAATCGGCAACCCAACCTCAAAAGTCGCCGTGCCATCAGCGCCCACGTTGCCCCAGCCTTTGGCGACGCCCTCGATGGCGGAGCTGGCTTTAGGCAGCGACGGCACCTTGAGGGGCGATTCATTCGCCTGAGTGCTCATGTTTCACTCCTGCCAGGCCTGGCCGTGTAGCGCACATGAATGATGATGTCGGTGATGGATTCAAGCAGGTTTTTTTGTTGCAGCGGATTGGGAAAGTTCAAGCGCCAGCACGATATCGCCCCCGTGTATTCAAACGGCAGGTAGCGTGGGTCGTTGTCGAAGTTGAGCGTAAACAGGCCGTTGTCGTCCAGGCCGCGTGACAAGGCGATTTGCTGGTGTGCCCTGAAGTCGGTCCTGAGGGTGCCATCGGGCATCTGGATTTCGTTTCGGGTCTGGGTCAGTGTTGCCTTGATGTCTTCATAAGGTCCTAGCAAGGCGGGTAGTGTGACGCTGACATGCTTGATCCTGCGCAGGGTCTGCCCAGGGTAGTCCTCATCCAGGAGCGCTTGAGTCAGGGCGAAGCTGATGGTGCCGCTGCTGACCAATTGCGCTTTATGTTCAGTCCAGGTTTTGGCAGGCGCGGTGATTTCGAAGGTCTGTTGGCCGGTCGCGACCTGACACTCGATCAGGCGATGGCGCAGTGACATGGTTTTGCTGATTTCCAGCTCGCGAGGTGTGTGTTGCAGGTACGCGGTGTTCATCTTCACCAGGTTCAGTTTCAAGCTTTCCGCGCTCAGCAGTCCTCGGCAGGTGTGATGCCAGGCCCCACCTTGAAAGAACTGCCGGCTGTCGGTGGTTTCGTACTGCCAGCAGGCTTCAGCGGCCAGGCACAGGGAGTGGACGTTGTCATACAGCGCGTAATAGAACGTGCTCAGTTGGGCCGTGAGCCATTGATAGAGCTGGGTCCCGGTAAAGCGCATGCCGAGTAATTGGTAGGCTGACTTGGCCTGGGCCAGTGCGGTGTGGGCACTGCGTAGTTGCAGGCGAGTGGCTTTTTCCTGCTCGGCATGTACCAGCAGCAGGGTGTCGATCTGGGCCAGTTCCAGGCGAGCCTGTTGTTCGGCGTGGGCCCATTCTTGAGCGCGACGATTTAACTGTTCAGTGCGCTCCAATTCGTTACCGTTGGCGCGGGCGATGTTGGCTTCGCCCTGGGCGAAGGCCTGATAGGCATGAAACGCCCCCTCCCAACGCATCCCTCCGGACGACGTGCCGAAGATATTCGGCAACAGCATGGCGGCGCCGGCGCCTATACCGGCAATCGCGACTTTTCTCTCCCAGGCGGCGCTCTCCAGATAGTGTTGGCCGGCCGAAATTTCACCGGTGCTGATGCCTTCGCTGAGCTGGCGTGTCAGGTAGTCCAGTCGCCCCTCGACGATTGCTCGGCTGCGACGCAGGGCATCTTTGTTTTTTTCATCGATGGCAACGGCCTGGGTCTGTTGGGTCAACACCAGTTCGGCCAGCTGCCAGGCGTTTTGCTGTTGCACCTCAAGGTAGTGCGCCTGTTCCTTGCGCTCGATCAAGGTGATCAGGGTGGTGCCAAACTGCGCCAGGCTGTCGACCGCGCTCAAGGCGTGACCCAGCATGACTTGGAACCGGTAGTGACCCACTTCAGGACGGACCAGTGGCAATGTACTTGCGTCACCCGCAGCGCCCTGTGCATTTCGCGTCAGCAGGGCGGCGGTGGACAAGGGGGGCGCAAAGAGTGTCTGGCGCAATGGCTTGCCGGAAATGTCCAGATGATGGCGAAGCCCGTGCAGGCGACTTTCCAATATGTCCCAGCGTGCGACCAGTTGCGTGTTCAGCGGGCGGAACAAATAGGGGCTGTCCATGAGCCAAGTGTGTTGCCCTGTGGTCTTGCAGTGCCGGGACAGTACGGTGGTGTATTCGGGTTGATGTTCCAACTGGCGTATGGCCTGGGAGGACACCGTCGCCAGTGCGTCCAAGGTGCGGGAGGTCCAGGTATCGGCACGTGTGACCGTCGGGCGCATGCCGAGCAGGTTCTGCGCCTGGATGTACCAGAGTTTGGCTTCGGCCAGGCTGTCGGGGCTCACTTGGCGATAAGCCGCGTCGCCCCGGTTGATCAGGATATCCACATTGAGGTGGTACAGCGCCTTACGCAGGTATGTCGGAAAGCTGAGAGCCAGGTAATGCGGGCTCTCGGGGTGTTGGCAGGCGAAGCTCAGTTCTACCGGGTTGCCTGGCAGGGCACTGAGGGCCCCGGTGTCTGGGTGGAGTGGGTCGAACAGGGCGTGCAACCAGGTCTGGGCGTGAGCGTATTGCTGCTGCTGGTTGAAGTAATGGGCGATGGTCCAGGGTAAGTAGATAAACAGTTCGCGCAAATTTTTACCGTGCGCGCCCTGGAAATCCGGGGGCTCGGGGGTGGCGTCCGCAGTCAGTGCCGGTTCCGTCCAGTCATCGGGGGAGCGTAAAAATACTGGGTCGAAGCTGACCGTGGAATGTTGGGTCAGTTGACTCGCCACCGTGGTGTTGAGTCGGATGGCCGGGACACTCGGGGCGAAGCTTGTGGAAAAATCAATCCACTCGTGGGTCGCTCCGGTGTTTTGCTGTTGGCGCGTAATTCGTGGGGAATGCGCGGGCTTGTCGACGGCAACGGAGGTGGCAAGGGCGCATTTGATGGCCTTGAGTGCATAGCCGAGGACAGTCACCTGGTTCTCTCTGCTCTCAAGCGTGATGACCCCATGGATCAGCGTGATGGCTGATGCGGGTTGCTCATTGGGTAACTTTACCCGCGTACTTGCCAGGTGCCCGACTGCGAGTTCGGGGGAGGCGCCTACCAGACTCTCGTGATCGAGGTCCGAGTCGTTGAGGATTTGGGCAGTGTTGTTATTAATGGCTTGCGGAGTGGGCACGTCCTTCAGTTTGGATTGCATGATGACGTGCTTGTAGAAACGCAACGTCGGCGTGAAAGTGTTACCCAGCTCCAGCCTCACGTCATTCACGAAGTGCAGTTTTGGGTTAGCGACTTCATCACCTGGCAGGTGGTAGCCGCTGTAACGATCGAGTATCACCAGGAAGGGATCCTGATGATGGGTATACAAGTGGAGGAATGCATTTTTGTTGAGAAACTTCCCTGCCAGGGAGTATTCGAAGATGGGAAGGTATTGGTCGGTATGCCCGGGTCTCGGGTCCGGCCTTGATTTCATCTCTTTCTCAAGCCTGAACAATATGGAGTCTTTGTCATAAATGGCATTGGAATAGCTTTTTCCGGTCTTGGGGTTTTTAAAGAACATCGAGTGATACGTGGCGTCTGCACTGGGATGTATCGCGCAGTCGATCCTGATGACCGAACCGCTGATGAGTTCAACTTCGGCCAAGGTCGAGTCATGCAACGCCGACTGGGTGCTCAGGGTAATGCTCATCTCGGAGTACCGGGATGCAAGGGTGATGCTGTACGTCTGCAGAAAGGGCCTGACGATTCTTGAGGTGAAGACGAATTCGTTGGTGGCGGGATCAAAGGCGGTGGTGGCTGTATCGGTGGCGACTATGGCTGTGCTTTTGGATTCAAAGTCCCACGTTCGCTGATCTTCGATCTGGGGTGTTTGAGCGTCCAGGACTACCGTTCTTTCGTCTTGTTCCTGCGCCAGGCGTGTCTTGAACTGTAAGTTGTCTTTGTTTATATCGAAAAACAGACGGAAGTATTGGTGAGCGAACGGCGGAAGTAACACGCTGGAAAACAGGTTGTCTTTGTCGACGCCGCCCAACAACGCTTTCTGTAGTGGCGTGTTTTGTGTGGATTCATAGGCTTCCAGCAATCGGAGGGCTTCCTGCGCTACGGCTGAACCTGGCACGATTTTGTAGCGGCCGGGGCTGCCTGCGCTGGCGACGATTTTTATGCTCAATGACTGATCGATACTGATGGCTTGGAAGAATTCGCCCATTTGATCGCTGCCATGATTCAGCGTGTTGGCGCGTATACCCAGGAACAGGGTGTGAGGAGAGCGGCTATCGACTACGGCAATGGTCTGCGTGATGCCGATAAGTTGCGCTGGCGTGAGTGCGTTGATACCCCGCGTGACGCAGTGCTCTTCCAGTCCCGTGTGCGCAAAGCTCCAGGTGCCATCCAGTTTTTTATAGGAAAAGCACAGGCGAAACTTCACGAACTGGCTGTTCAGCCATTCAGCCTGGCGTTGTTTTTCATCCCCGTCCTCTTCGTTGTCGCCATTGCCATTGCCATTGCCCTGTGCCTTGAAGGAGTGGTGCGGGGCAGGCTTGATGATCTCGGCCCAAACCATAAATAGCCGCTGATTGAACAGGACGGGACGGATACTGTGGGCCGGTGTATCGGCGCCAAACGTCAGGTTGATGGGTTTCCAGTCTGTCCAGGCCAGAGGTGCGGGCGCGTCGGGGTTGGCGGTTGAGCGTTTGGACAGGTCCAGCGAACGCCAATAATAGATGCTGTCGGTGGCGGACTTGCCGACGAAATAATAAGTGCTGGTCTCCAACTGTCCGACATTGCCATCAATGTAGCCATTGAGCGTTTGAATGCTGGCGACCTCTTCGAACCGTGACAGGAAGCCTTGCACGGCCTTCAGTGCGGTGTCGGGTTGGAGTCGATGCTGTTGGAGTTCGTTTTCCAGTTGCGCAAAGCTGTCGCTCTTGTCCTCGCGCAGCGTGGGGTCGAGGAAATTTTGCGGGTGATAGCGCAGTTGCTGGCTGGCGCTCCAAAGGGGGTAAGTGTGCAGGGAGTTCTGCCAGGCCAGGGTCGACATGCCCGGGGTCTCATAACCCGGTTCGAGGCCTGAGTGGATGCGGTTTATGTAGTGTTGCAGGCTGGTGATCGCACTGGCGACCGGGCTGGTCGGCACTGCTTCGCTGACTTGTACGTCCAGTAGCCAGTAGTCGTACAGGTCGTTGGGTGTCTGCAACGCGTCTTTAAGGTCGGCGCTGATGCAGTGAGCCAGATAGTAGCTCAGCATGGCATCACGCCTGGCTTCATTAAGCCGTTGGTCGAGGTTCTCAGACATAGTCATTCCTTGAGTCTGCTGATTGAGATGCAGCGTTATTGACGTGCGGCGACGACGGCTTCACCCACGGACTGCCAACTGCTGAAGTCGCTTTGGATATCCAGTTCGCTGGTGTCGAGCAGGGTCTGGCTGGAGAGTCGGGTGAGGGTGCAGGCTTGCCGGCAGCGCATGATCCAATCCAGTTGGTCCATGGACCTGACCATGCCCGAGGGCAAGGTCGCCGTGAGCACGCGCAGCTCGCGTTCGTCCCAGCCCAACCATTGACTCAGCTGGGCGTTGGGGTTTTGCGGCCCGTTGTTGTTGGCACCCTGGAAAAACGCCAGGAGGCTGTCCTGCGCCAGGCCATACGTATCGCAGCAGTCTCTGAAACGCTGTAATAGATAAAGCGTGCCCAGGTTCAGCTCGACCAGCGCCCCTTTCGTCATCTCGCTGTCCAGCCAATGAGGGTTGAGCAGCAATTGACGTAGCGACGTGCCGTTAACCGGCAAGGACAACAATGTGGTGATGTCTGGAACCAGCAGGATCAGGTGTACCGGTGCCAGCTCAGGCTCAGGCTCAGGCACAAAATGTTGGCCGTAGTAGAGTTTCAGCTCACTGCTGTAGACGGCCGGCTCCGGGCTTTCCAGGAACTGTTGGATGCATGAGTGCGGCCCCTGTCTCAGCAGGTCGACCCCGCGTTGCAGTGCCGGGCTGTCAGTAATGGGTTCCAGCAGCAATTGCTGGCGCAGCTGCGTCACGCTGGTACCGCAGGCCTTGAGCCACGTGACGGCCCAGTCCATTTGCATCAGCACATCGAGAAAATCCATCGGAGCGGCTTTCTTGATGCGTAATGTGGGGGTGACCAGCGACGCCCAGGTCGACGGGCCGAGCACGTCAGCCAGTTGTTTGCAGTGCAAAACAGAAAGGCCGAAGACTTGAGCGATCCGCGCTTGCCGATAGATCGCGGAGTACGTGGCAAGGTTTCGGGCGACAGGGGCCGGCGTGGCCTCGATGAGCAATTGCAGTGAATCCGGCGTGTCCCTCAACGTCAGCGCGGCGCAGAGTTGCTGGCGGGTGTGTGAATCGAAGGCCTGGTCGTCCAGCGGCAGGGGTTGCGAGGACACCGCTGTGCGGTTGAACACTTGATCGAACAGCGGCTGCTCATTGGCGCTGGCCTGAACGGGCAAGCGATGCAGCCACGCGGAAAACTCCAAAGGCTTAAGGGCGTAGTGCCGACTCAGGTAGCGGTAGACGCCTTGTGCGCGCAGGGTATTGGGGCTGATGCGCAGGCTCGAGTTGGCTGTGCCCTCACACTCCATGGCGCTGACGATCAAAGTGTCCAGCTCGACGAAAGGCAGATTGACCCACTGTTGCAGGCGGATCATCCGTTGCATGCGATCAAACCGGTCGTGCGAGGTATTCAGCAGTTGCGCGGTTGGCCTGCTGGTGGAGATGCCCTCCACAGTCATGGGCGGGTCACCAGTACCGTTGACGTAGCGCGCACCAAAGGTCGGCAGTATCTGGCCCTTGGTCGAGAGAGAGGCGTGGGGAGCGAAACTGTTTTGCGCCAACAGTGCCTGCAATTGGAGGCTGTTCAACGCCGTACTTTTCAAGAAGACGTCGAGGTTTTCCAGTGGGATTGCCATCTGGGTCGGCGGTTTCCGAGGCCGGCCGTAGTAGATTTCATACAAAGTGTCTTCCGGGACAAGCGATTGCGCCAAGAGCTTTTGCTGCTCCGGGCTCAGTTCACCTAGCAGCCGCTGGGTATTGGCATTGGGCTTTGTGACCGTGGCATAGCGTGCGCTGCTGGCGTCGTCAAACGGCAAGCGTTTGCTGATTCGATAATTCAACTCACCCAGGGAGTACCGGGTTCCCGAGAGTGCCAGCTGGCACTGGCGATGATGATGGTGGTAAGGCAACGCCATGGGGTAGCGCGCTCTGCTGAGTTGTTGATGCAAGTCCTTATCCGGATGGTGGAGCTGGATCTGCATGTGCAACATCTCATCAATGAGTGTCAGCAGGGGGCGTTGAGAAAAGGTTGTGTCGTGGTCGATCAATAAGCGTCCCAGGTCCGGACGTCGTTGGCTCAACAGGATTTTTTTTTTACTGGTTGCCGCGGTTTTTTTTTCCAGTTGAGTTGCAAAAAGAAACAGCGTGCGCAGGTAGGCAACCGGTGAGTCGATAGCGGCGATGGCCTCCGGGTGACAGACATTCCCCCAGTCCTCGTTGAGCGGGCTGGGTGCCTTTGAACCCAGGTCGCGCTTGCTGTGAGAGGGGGCAGGGCGCGGGCTCAATGATTGTTGGTCGTGCAGCCATTGCAACTGGGTGGCGTAGGACAGCGCATTTTCGTAGGCCTGGGCGCCATCGTCATCAGTGTATTGAGCCAATTGACGGATGAATTCCGCCTTGGGCTGGTCGACAATGTCGAAGACGCTGGCGAGGTTGAGTCTATTCAAGGCGGTACTCAAATCGACCCTCCCTGCGCCAGGAGTGACGGGGTGTTCCACCAGTTGCGCCAGTAGCGGACTGCTTGGATTTGAGGTGTCCATATCAATCGATCTTCCAATAAAACTGTCCAAAGGCGGGTCCCATGGGCGACGCAAGACGCTATCACGCAGGTGGTCTGGGCCGAGGTCAGCCAATGCCGTGAGGGCGTCAAGGAAATATCGGTGATTGAGTGTCGATGCAGTCGCATCGGGGTTTTGCTAGAATCCGCAACGCGCCGCCCAGTCGGCGCGTTTTTTTTGCGTTTACTGGCAGCTCGCGGTTAAAAGCCCGCAGCTGCCGACATCCGGTTCACCCCTTACGAGGGTAGCCACCTGGAGAGAACACCCATGACTCAACCGATTGTCGTGGCGGCACTGTATAAGTTCGTCACCCTGGAAGATTACGTCGCCCTGCGCGAGCCATTGCTGCAAGCAATGGTCGACAATGGCATCAAAGGCACCTTGCTGATCGCCGAAGAAGGCATCAACGGCACCGTTTCCGGCAGCCGCGAAGGCATTGACGGGCTGATGGCGTGGCTGAAGAACGATCCACGCATGGTCGACATCGACCACAAGGAATCGTACTGCGACGACCAGCCGTTCTACCGCACCAAGGTCAAGCTCAAGAAAGAGATCGTGACCCTGGGTGTCGAAGGCGTCGACCCGAACAAAAAAGTCGGTACCTACGTTGATCCACAAGACTGGAACGCGCTGATCAGCGATCCGGAAGTGCTGTTGATCGACACGCGTAACGACTACGAAGTATCGATTGGCACCTTTGAAGGCGCAATCGACCCGAAAACCACCAGTTTTCGCGAATTTCCCGACTACATCAAAGCCAACTTCGACCCGGCCAAGCACAAGAAAGTCGCGATGTTCTGCACCGGCGGCATTCGTTGCGAGAAGGCCTCGAGCTATATGCTCAGCGAAGGGTTCGATGAGGTCTACCATCTCAAGGGCGGCATCCTGAAGTACCTCGAAGAGGTGCCCCAGGCAGAAACCAAATGGCAGGGCGACTGCTTTGTGTTCGACAATCGCGTGACTGTGCGCCACGACTTGAGCGAAGGCGACTACGATCAATGTCATGCCTGCCGCACACCGGTGAGCGTAGAAGACCGCGCGTCCGAGCACTATGTGGCCGGCATCAGTTGTCCACATTGCTGGGATAAGCTGCCGGAGAAGACCCGTCGCAGCGCGATCGACCGGCAAAAGCAGATCGAGCTGGCCAAGGCCCGCAACATGCCGCACCCGATTGGCTTCAACTATAAGCAAACCCCTTCCGAGGCCTGACCCATGTCCGCGCGCCTGCTCTATGTAATGGACCCGATGTGTTCCTGGTGCTGGGGCTTTGCCCCGGTGGCGCAGGCGTTGGTAGAGCAGGCCCAGGCGGCCGGGGTGGAACTGCACCTGGTGGTGGGCGGCTTGCGAACCGGCAGCGGCGCGGCGCTGGAACCGACCACCCGGCGCTACATCCTGGAGCATTGGCAGGCCGTCACCGACGCCACCGGCCAGCCGTTCAAGCGCGAAGGTGCGTTGCCCGACGGGTTTGTCTATGACACCGAGCCGGCCTGTCGCGCCATCGTCACCGCGCGCAGCCTGGCGCCGGATTGCGCGTGGACACTGCTGGGGCTGATCCAGCGCGCGTTTTATGTCGAGGGTCGCGATGTGACCCTCGCCAGCGTGCTGGTGGAGCTGGCCGAGCAGGCCGGCATCCCGCGCATCGAGTTTGCCGGTGCGTTCGACCGTGCCGAGCAGCACGCCGCGACCGCCGCCGATTTCACCTGGGTCCAGGATTTGGGCATCGCCGGTTTCCCGACGCTGCTGGCCGAACGCAATGGCCAGCTCGCGTTGCTGACCAACGGCTACCAGCCGCTGTCGGAACTGTCGCCCTTGCTCGCCCGTTGGCTGGAGCGAGCTGCCTGTGTATGACCGGCCCGATGAGCAACCCAAACGCGTCGACCGACTGACCTGGGCGGAAATTCGCCGCCTGGCCTTGCGGCACCGTAAATCCCTGTGGATCGCCAATGGCGTTGCCGTGCTGGCGACCCTGTGCAGCGTGCCCATTCCCTTGCTGTTGCCGTTGCTGGTGGACGAAGTGTTGCTGGGCCACGGCGATGCCGCGCTCAAGGTGATGAACCATGCGCTGCCCCTGGGCTGGCAGAAAGCAGCCGGTTATATCGGCCTGATGCTGCTGGTGACGCTGACGCTGCGGTGCGGCGCCCTGGTGTTCAACGTGGTGCAGGCGCGCTTGTTTGCGCGGCTGGCCAAGGACATCGTGTACCGCATCCGCGTGCGCCTGATCGAACGCCTCAAGCGCATCTCCCTGGGCGAGTACGAAAGCCTGGGCAGCGGCACGGTGACCACGCACCTGGTCACCGACCTGGACACCCTGGACAAGTTCGTCGGCGAAACCCTCAGCCGCTTCCTGGTGGCCATGCTCACGCTGGTCGGCACCTCGGCCATCCTGGTGTGGATGCATTGGCAACTGGCCTTGCTGATCCTGCTGTTCAACCCGCTGGTGATCTACGCCACGGTGCAATTGGGCAAGCGCGTCAAACACCTGAAGAAGCTCGAAAACGACAGCACCTCGCGCTTCACCCAGGCGCTGACCGAAACCCTGGACGCGATCCAGGAAGTACGCGCCGGCAATCGCCAGGGCTTCTTCCTCGGACGCCTTGGCCAGCGCGCCCAGGAAGTGCGTGACTACGCGATCAATTCGCAATGGAAAAGCGACGCGTCCAGCCGCGCCAGTGGCTTGCTGTTCCAGTTCGGTATCGACATCTTCCGGGCGGCGGCGATGCTGACGGTGCTGTTTTCCGACCTTTCCATTGGCCAGATGCTCGCGGTATTCAGCTACTTGTGGTTCATGATCGGCCCGGTGGAGCAACTGCTCAACCTGCAATACGCCTACTACGCTGCGGGCGGCGCGCTGACGCGGATCAACGAGCTGCTGGCGCGTGCCGACGAGCCGCAATATGCGGGCGGCGAAGACCCGTTCAGCGGCCGCGAAACCGTCGGCATCGAAGTCCGCGGCCTGGACTTCGGCTATGGCGATGACCTGGTGCTCAACCAGTTGAACCTTGCCATCGCTCCCGGTGAAAAGGTCGCGATTGTCGGCGCCAGCGGCGGCGGCAAAAGTACCCTGGTGCAGTTGCTGCTCGGGCTGTACACGCCGCAGGCCGGCAGTATCCGTTTCGGCGGAGCGACCCAGCAGGCCATCGGCCTGGAGACCATTCGCGAGAACGTCGCGGTGGTGCTGCAACACCCGGCGCTGTTCAACGACACCGTTCGCGCCAACCTGACCATGGGGCGCGAACGCACTGACCAGGCCTGCTGGCAGGCGCTGGAAATTGCCCAGTTGGACGCCACCGTCAAAGCCCTGCCGCAGGGTCTGGACAGTGTGGTGGGGCGCTCTGGCGTGCGCTTTTCCGGCGGACAGCGCCAGCGCCTGGCGATCGCGCGCATGGTCCTCGCCGAGCCGAAAGTGGTGATCCTCGACGAGGCGACCTCCGCCCTCGATGCCGCCACCGAATACAACCTGCACCAGGCGCTGGCACGGTTTCTCAGTGGCCGTACTACACTGATCATTGCTCACCGTTTGTCGGCGGTTAAGCAAGCGGATCGAGTATTAGTGTTCGACGGCGGTCATATTGCTGAGGACGGCGATCATCAGCAGCTGATTGCCGATGGCGGCCTGTACGCCAAGCTATATGGACACTTGCAGCAAGTGCGTTGATTTAGCCTAGGCTTAGCTATCGGAAGCGGATTTTCGCGTGCGTATTGGGCAGTGCATGTGTAAGGGACTTCATGAAGCAAAAGCGGACTCTCGGAACGCCTCGGCTGTTGGGCATTGTGTGGCCCTTCATCGCCGTCGTTCTGTTTCAGGCATTGTTGGGCTGCGTCAGTCTCTACGTGCTTTCAGCGGTACGCGGCTACGTGGCCGGTGAAAGCCTGTGGTCGAAGGGCCAGAAAGACGCGATCTACTACCTGACGCTCTACGCCGACAACCGTGACGAATCCACCTATCTCAAGTACCAGCAGGCGATTGCCGTGCCCTAGGGCGGGCATGAGCTGCGCATCGCCCTGGATCGGCCCACGCCCGATCTTGCTGCCGCCCGCCTGGGCATCCTCAAGGGCGGCAACCACCCCGATGACGTCTCCAGCCTGATCTGGCTGTACCTCAATTTCCGGCATTTCAGCTACCTGGAAAAAGCCATCGAGCTGTGGACGGTGGGCGATGGCTACCTGATGCAGCTCGATGACCTGGCCCGGGAGATGCACCAGGCGATCCGCCGTGACCAGGTCAACGCCAATGATGTGCGCCAATGGAAGGCGCACATCATTGCCATCAACGAAGGCGTGACACCCGCCGCCAAGGCGTTCAGCGACGCGTTGGGCGAAGGCTCGCGGATGATCCTGCGGCTGCTGCTGATCACCAACCTGACCACGGCCCTGGGCTTGATCGTGCTGGCGCTGTTGCGTACCCACAAGCTCCTGGCCCAGCGCCATGCCTTTGCCGATGCGCTGCAGGAAGAGAAAGAGCGGGCGCAGATCACCCTGGAGTCGATTGGCGATGGCGTGATCACCACCGACGTCGAAGGCAGCATCACCTACCTGAACCCGGCGGCCGAGGCGCTGACCCATTGGAACACGGCGCAGGCCCAGGGCCTGCCGCTGGCGGCGTTGTTCAACTTGCTGGATGACAATGCCCAGCCCGACGGTTTCACCTTGATCGAGCACATCGTCAAGGGCCAGCTCAGCAGCGGCAGCGAGCATTCGAAAACAATCCAGCGCCTGGACGGCAGCACCGTTTCGGTCAACCTGGTGGGCGCGCCGATCCGCAGCGCGAGCAAGGTCACGGGCGCGGTGCTGGTGCTGCACGACATGACCCAGGAGCGCCAGTACATCGCCAACCTGTCGTGGCAGGCAACTCATGACGCCCTGACCGGCCTGGCCAACCGCCGCGAGTTCGAGTTCCGCTTGGAGCAGGTGCTGCACCCGGCCGGGGGCGCGCAGAGCGGGCGGCATGCGTTGATGTTTCTCGACCTGGACCAGTTCAAGCTGGTCAACGACACCTGCGGCCATGCGGCGGGTGACGAGCTGTTGCGGCATATCTGCGCACTGTTGCAGTCGGACCTGCGCGAAGGCGACACCCTGGCCCGCCTGGGCGGCGATGAGTTCGGCATCCTGCTGGAGAACTGCCCGGCACCGGTGGCGGAAAAAATCGCCGAGAGCCTGCGTCATACCGTGCAAAGCCTGCACTTCGTGTGGAAGGGCCGGCCGTTCATGACCACCGTCAGCATCGGCCTGGTGCACATCGGGCACACGCCGACCACCCTTGAAACGTCGCTGCGGGCGGCTGACATGGCGTGCTACATGGCCAAGGAAAAGGGCCGCAACCGCGTGCAGGTGTACCACGCCGATGACTCGGAACTGTCGGTGCGCTTTGGCGAAATGGCCTGGGTGCAGCGGCTGCACATGGCGTTGGAAGAAAACCGCTTTTGCCTGTACGCCCAGGAAATCATGCCGCTGGGGCACACTGACGGCGGCAACGGGCATATAGAAATCCTGCTGCGCCTGCACGATGAGGGCGGGCGCATCATCCTGCCGGACAGCTTTATCCCGGCGGCCGAGCGCTACGGTCTGATGACCTCCCTGGACCGCTGGGTGGTCGAGAATGTCTTCAAGCTGATTGCCGCCTGCATGCATGAACGTCCGGGGCGTCCGATGGCCATGTGTGCGATCAATCTGTCAGGCATTACTATCGGTGATGATGACTTCCTCGGATTCTTGCGTGAGAAATTTCATACTTACAGTATTCCGCCCAGCATGATCTGTTTTGAAATTACTGAAACCAGTGCAATTGCAAACTTGGGCAGTGCGATCCGCTTTATTAATGAACTCAAGGCCTTAGGCTGTCATTTCTCGCTGGATGACTTCTGCGCCGGAATGTCCTCATTCGCTTATCTCAAACATTTACCTGTAGACTTCCTGAAGATCGATGGAAGTTTCGTAAAGGATATGCTGGACGACCCGATTAACCGCGCGATGGTTGAAGTGATCAATCACATTGGCCACGTCATGGGTAAGCGCACAATTGCAGAGTTTGTTGAAACACCGCACATCGAACAGGCGTTGCTCGAGATTGGGGTGGATTACGCTCAGGGTTACCTGATCGAACGACCGCAGTTGTTTACCTTTGATAGTCTGCAGTGTCGACCTTCGCGGCCGCAGCCCCTGTTATTCAAGGCGCCCGGCACATTCCGCTGAAACCTTTGCTGGTCTGTACATCACACTTAAAAAGGAGCCCGACAGTGATCGACACATTCAACAGAACCGGCCCGCTTATGGAAGCCTCGAGTTACCCCGCCTGGGCGCAACAACTGATCCAGGACTGTAGCGAGAGCAAGCGGCGCGTTGTCGAACACGAACTGTACCAGCGCATGCGCGATAACACGCTCAGCGCCAAGACCCTGCGTCACTACCTGATCGGTGGCTGGCCCGTGGTGGAACAGTTTGCCTTGTACATGGCGCAGAACCTCACCAAGACCAAGTTTGCCCGCCATCCTGGGGAGGATATGGCGCGACGCTGGCTGATGCGCAACATTCGCGTGGAACTGAACCACGCCGATTATTGGGTGCATTGGGCCCGCGCGCATGGCGTCAGCCTCGAAGAACTGCAGGCGCAGAACGTGCCGCCGGAGCTGCACGCGCTCAGCCATTGGTGCTGGCACACCAGCTCGGCCGATTCGCTGATCGTGGCCATCGCCGCGACCAACTACGCGATCGAGGGGGCGACCGGGGAGTGGTCGGCGGTGGTGTGTTCCACCGGTGTCTACGCGGCGGCTTTCCCCGAGGAAGACCGCAAGCGCGCGATGAAGTGGCTGAAGATGCATGCCCAGTACGATGACGCCCACCCGTGGGAGGCGCTGGAAATCATCTGCACCCTGGCCGGTATGAATCCGAGCAAAGCCTTGCAGGTTGAGCTGCGCCAGGCCGTGTGCAAGAGCTACGACTACATGTACCTGTTCCTGGAAAGCTGCATGCGCCTGGAGAAGGAAAAACCAGCGGTGCTGGTGCGTGAGCGCCCGGCGCGGGTGGCCAGCGAAGCCTGATGTAAAGGCGGTGGTGGGGGTTACCCTGCCATCGCCAGGCGGTTGCGGCCTTCGCGCTTGGCCACGTACAAGGCGTTGTCGGCCCGGCGCAGCAGGCTTTCCGCAGACTCGGCGGCCAGCAAGGTCGAGCAGCCGAGGCTCACCGTCAATTCGATCCGTTTACCCTCCGCCAAATAATCCTGGGCCTGTGCCGCCTGGCGCAGGCGTTCGCCGACCATTGCGGCTGCATCCCGGCCGGTGTTCGACAGCAGGATCAGAAACTCTTCCCCACCAAACCTGAAGACCATGTCGACATTGCGCAACTGGGCCTTGATCGCTCCGGCGACGGCGCGCAGGACGTTATCGCCGGCGGCGTGGCCGTAGGTGTCGTTGATGTTCTTGAAGTGGTCGATGTCCAGCATCAGTAGCGACAGCGGGTTCAGGTGACGACGTGCCATGTCGATTTCCCGTTGCAGGGTCTGGTCCATGGCAATCCGGTTGCCGGTCTCGGTCAGTGGGTCACGCAGCGCGCTGCGGGTGGCGGCGCGGTAGAGCAGGGCGTTGCGCATCGGGTAGAGCAAAGTGGCCAGCAGCGACTCCAGCTGGCCAAGTTCCTCTTCCAGCAGGCGCTGGTTGCGCCGGAAAATCAGCTCGCCCAGGTGCTCGCCTTCGTGGCTCAGGCTATAGCTCATCGAATGGTGGCCGCGATGACCGAACTCCAGGCGCAGATCGCTGGCAGCGTGGCGATATTGCAGGGCGTCCAGTGGCACCAGGCGCTGGATCTCGCGGAAAAACGTCGCGAGGATGCGCTCCGGTTCCAGGCTGGTCTGCAGTTGCATGCCCAGTTGCTGGCGAAGTTGCAGAAGGGTGATGGGACGGCGCGGCAGGAGGGACGGCTGACCAAAGCCCAGGCGTTGCAATTTGGCACTGTCGAAGTCAATTGCGTTGGTCTGGGTGGGTGTTTTCATAAACGATCGGCCTCTAAGCACTTGGCTGTCTTACAGGCTCGATGAGAGTGGCGAGTGCCAAGCGTCTTACTGTTCCTTCAGTTCCGTAAAACATGGGAATAGTTTAAACCGCTTTACAGTGGGTTATAACCCCTGGGCACTGCCGCACGTCTTGTCATCGCGTAACCTGCTTGAAAGAGGTTAGAGCCAGATCCATGCCAATTGGTTTTAACTAAATTAAAACCTTTATAAATCAATCGCCTTCTTTTGAGGTTAAACCGGTAAGCAAAGACTGACGCCAGTTATTTGGCAAACCAGGGCCGGCGCTGCCACCGGCCCGCTCGGCTTTACTGTTTTTGTGGATCGAACTGTTTATCGCGGATAAACAGCGCCGGGATCACCCCGCAGATAAAGTACGCGCCGCCCATCACCAGAAAGCCCACGCCGATGGAGCCGTGGGATGCCAGGAAACCAATGGCGGCTGGCGCCACGGCGGCACCGATGCGACCGATGTTGTAGGCCCCACCCACTGCCGAACCGCGAAACTTGGCTTCGAAGCTTTCAGTCATGTAGGTGGCGTTGACGCCATAGGGAATCCCGTACAGGAAGCCGAACACCACCAGCATCCACAAGATGTTCTCGGGGCTTTGGAACAGCACGATCACCGGCAGGAAGATCGCGGTGCCCAGCGCACCCACGGCAAACACCGTACGCCGACCCAGGCGGTCCGCCGCCAGGCCGGCGAGGATCTTGCCGAAGATCATCGCCGCGTAGGTGCCGACCATGTAGCTGGTCATCGACTTGAAGTTCATCCCCAGCTCGCTTTCCAGGTACGACGGCATCCAGTTGTTCACGCCGTAGTAGCCGAACTGCAGGAAGCCTGCGGTGAGGGCCCAGAGCAGGAACATGCGGCTGGCTTTTGGATCGCTGAAAATCAGTTTGAACATGCCGTCGGGCTTGTTCTTCTGCGCGAGCCGGGTGCCATCGGCTTTCTGCCGGGCGCGTTCGGCGCGGGCCGTCAGCCAGGCCTGGGGTTCCGGAACCAGGCGTTGCATCAGGACCGCGAGGATCACCGGGATGATCGCCACGTAGAACAGCCAGCGCCAGCCGTGTTCAGGCAGGATCCAGCCGGCCAGCAAGGTGGCGACGATATACCCCACCGACCAGCCCGCCTGCAGCGTGCCGAGGACGGTGGTGCGATAGCGCGTCGGCACGTATTCGGCCATCAGTGTGTTGCACGCCACGTACAGGGCGCCCAGGCCGAGGGAGGCGAAAAACCGCGTGCTCGCAAACTGCCAATAGCTGTGGGTCATGCCCAGGATGGCGGTGCCGACAGAGAACAGCACGATGCTCCACACCACGGTTTTCACCCGGCCAAAACGGTCACAGGCCCAGCCGCCGTAGATCCCGCCGATGGCCATGCCGGCCAGGGTGAAACTGCCCAGGCTGCCGGCTTCGACGCTGCTCAGGCCGAACTCGGCTTTGAGGCTGCTGAGGCTGTAGGACAGCAGCATCAGGTCGGCGCCATCGATCAGCAGGCCGAGGAAGCAAAAGATGAATACGATGATCCACAGGTGGTTTTTGGCAGGCGACAACGCGCCCGCCGATGCGGCGACTTCCATAGCGATACCTTGTTTGTAGTTGTTAGGGCATTGGGTATGGGTATTGCGGTGAGTCCTAGCGCTGCGCCGCGCGAATCATGTTGCGGGCGATCACCAGTTGCTGGATTTGCGTGGTGCCTTCATACAAGCGGAACAGGCGCACATCCCGGTAAAACCGTTCGATGGCGTACTCGCTGATATAGCCGGCACCCCCATGGATCTGCACACAACGGTCGGCTACCCGCCCGCACATTTCCGTGGCGAACATCTTCGAGCACGAGGCTTCGGTACCGATGTCCTGGCCTTCGTCGCGTCTGCGCGCGGCGTCGAGCACCATGCAACGGGCGGCGTAGATCTCGGCCTTGCTGTCGGCGAGCATGGCCTGGATCAGTTGGAATTCGGCAATCGGCTGGCCGAATTGCTTGCGTTCGATGGCGTAGTTCAGCGCGTCGTTGAGCATGCGCTCTGCCGCTCCCACGCTGACGGCCGCGATGTGCAGGCGCCCCTTGTCGAGGACCTTCATCGCGGTCTTGAAGCCCACGCCTTCGACGCCGCCGATCAATTGGCTGGCCGGAACGCGCACGTTGTCGAAGATCACATCGCTGGTGTGCGCACCTTGCTGGCCCATCTTGTGGTCGCGCTTGCCCAGCGACAGCCCCGGTGTTTCGCGTTCGACGATAAATGCGCTGATACCGCCCGAGCCGCGAATCGCCGTGTCAGTACGGGCCATCACCGTGAAAATCCCGGCGTGGGGCGCGTTGGTGATAAAGCGCTTGGTGCCGTTGATCACATAGTGATCGCCGTCGCGCACCGCGGTGGTTTTCAGCGAGGCGGCATCCGAGCCCGAGTCCGGTTCGGTGAGACAGAACGAACTGAGCAGCTCGCCGCTGGCCAGCAACGGCAGGTAATGCGCCTTCTGCGCTTCGGTGCCATCGAGCAGGATGCCGATGGAGCCGATACCGTTGTTGGTGCCGAAGTAGGAGCGGAAGGCGGGGGAGGTGCGCCCCAGCTCGAAGGCTATGGTCACCTCTTCTTCCATGGTCAGCCCCAGGCCGCCGTAGGCTTCGGGAATGGTCAGGCCGAACAGGCCCATTTCCTGGAATTGGCTGACGATGTCCGCCGGGATTTCATCGGTCTCGGCGACTTCGTTTTCCCGTGGGATCAGCGCTTCGTTGACGAACTGCGCAATGGCATCCACCAGGATATGAAGTGTTTGCGGGTCTCGGATCATGTGCATTCCTCAGCGGCCCGTTCAGCGGGCCTGTTATCGTCAATCTGCCGAGGCCGCACACCGATCCAGCTAGCGGGTGGCGGCCACGATATTGTTCACCATGTGCTTGAGGCGCGGTCCGATGTCGTCTTCGAGTTTCTCCCGGGAAAGGTGAAAACTCGGTCCGCCACAGTTGAACGCCAGCAAGCCATGTTGTGGGTGCAGCAGCGGTACGGCGATGGCGTTTACATCGCGGTGCCACTCTCCGATCGACATGCAATAGCCGAAGTCGGTGTAGTCCCTGAACGCGCGTTCCAGCCCCTTGCGCAGTGTCGGCCAGTCCTCCAGATGACGCTGGCGGATATGGTCGAGCATGAACTCGCGCTCGTTTTCCGGCATCGCCGCCAGGCAGGCGCGGCCTGCCGAACTCAAGTGCAACGGCAGGCGCGTACCGACCTGGCGGCGCATCGTCATGTTCGCTTCGCCCTGGACCACGTCCAGGTAGACCATGTCCAGGCGGTCCCGGGTGGCCATGGCAACGGCCGCCTGGGCGTACTTGGCCATCGTCTCCATCAACGGGTGGGCCACGGCCCGGATCGACAGGTTCGACAGCATCGCGTAACCGAAGGCCATCACGCCCACATCCAACTGGTACCGGCCTGACTGCGGCAGGTGCTTGAGGTAACCCAAGCGGGTCAACGTGTGGGTCATGCGGGTGATCGTCGGTTTCGGCAGCCCGGTCTTGCGCGCCAGTTCCTGGTTGCCCAGCACACTCTCGCTGGGCGTAAAGCAGCGCAGCAGTTCCAGGCCACGGGCCAGCGCAGTGACGAACTGGCGGTCCTTGTCTTCCTCCTCATCGTTGTTCATCGGGTCAATCAACACATGCTCGAAAGCGTGGTTGCCAGCCGGGACTTCTGAGCTATCCGGGTCCGCGTTTTGACGGCGCATGTTAAGCCTCATTTTTTTATAAAATCAACAAAACAAAATTCTATTCCGCACAGCGAAACAAAGCAAGATGTTGAGGTTTTCCGACGCTTGCTGATAACACCTGTTTAAACAGCGGGTTAGCGGCTATTTTCAAATGGATTGGGGGTTTTGCGTTTACACCTGCAGGGTCGATACTTATGATCATGGCTAAATACGGAATGTTATTTCGCACAGCGAAACAAGTGACAGGCCGACTAACAAGAACGTTGCAGCAGGAGTGAATGTGACCAGCGCAGACCAACCCGTGGTAACCCTCGACGTCCACGACAACGGCGTGGCCGTGGTCCGTATTCATCGCCCCGAGGTCAAGAACGCCCTGAATGCCCAGGTGCGTGAGGCCCTTGCCGAGCATTTTCGGGCACTCGCCAAACGCCGCGAGGTGCGTGCGATTGTGCTGACCGGTGGCGCGCAGTTTTTTGTCGCCGGAGCCGATATCAAAGAGTTCGCCAGCGCAGGCGCAATCGATATGTATCGACGCCACACCGAGTACCTGTGGGAAGCCATCAGCCGTTGCCCCAAGCCGGTGATTGCCGCGGTCAACGGGTTTGCCCTGGGCGGCGGTTGCGAGTTGGCGATGCATTGCGACCTGATCGTCGCCGGCGAATCGGCGCGGTTTGCCCAGCCGGAGGTCAAGCTGGGCTTGATGCCGGGAGCGGGCGGCACCCAGCGGTTGATCCGCGCGGTGGGTAAGTTCCAGGCGATGCGCATCGCGCTCACCGGGTGCATGGTCGGCGCACGAGAAGCCTTGGCGATGGGCATGCTCAGCGAAGTCGTCAGCGACGACCAGACCCTGCCTCGGGCGCTGGAGCTGGCGGCGCAGATTGCCGCACTGCCGCCCCTGGCAGTCGAGCAGATCAAGGAAGTGATGTTGGCCGGCGCCGACCTGCCGCTGGAAAGTGCGCTGGTACTGGAGCGCAAGGCCTTCCAGTTGTTGTTCGATTCAAAGGACCAGAAGGAGGGCGCTGCGGCGTTCTTCGAGAAACGCACGCCTGAATACCGGGGGGAATAAGCATGACCGACACCCTTAATACGTTGGGCCTGGTGGGCACCGGTGTGATGGGCGCGGGCATTGCGCAGATCGCCGCTCAAGCCGGTGTGGCGGTGCGCCTGTTCGATGCCCGCGACGGCGCTGCGCAAGCGGCCCGCGACAACCTCGGCGCCACGTTTGCCAAGTTGGTGGGCAAGGGCAAGATCAGCCAGGCGGCGATGGATGCGGCGTGGGCCAACGTGCAGGTGGTTGAGCTTATCGATGACCTGCAGCATTGCGATCTGGTGGTCGAAGCCATCGTCGAAAATCTCGACGCCAAGCGCGGCCTGCTGCAACAGCTGGAAGGCATTGTCAGCCCGCATTGCATCCTCGCCACCAACACGTCCTCGCTGTCCGTGACCGCCATCGCCACCGGCTGCCGCTACCCGGAACGCGTGGCGGGCCTGCACTTTTTCAACCCGGTGCCGTTGATGCGCGTCGTGGAAGTCATCGACGGGCTGGCCACGGCGCCGCACGTCGCCACCGCGTTGCTCGCATTGGTCGCACGCATGGGCCATCGCGGCGTGCGCGCCAAGGACACCCCGGGCTTCATCGTCAACCATGCCGGGCGCGCCTATGGCACTGAAGCCCTGAAGATGCTCGACGAAGGCATCGCCGCGCGGGGCGATATCGACCGCATCCTGCGAGACGGCGCCGGCTTCCGCATGGGGCCGCTGGAACTGCTCGACCTCACCGGCCTGGACGTGTCACACCCGGTGATGGAATCGATCTACACCCAGTTTTACCAGGAGCCGCGCTACCGGCCGTCACCGCTGACCCGGCAGATGCTGGTGGGCGGGCGCCTCGGGCGCAAGACCGGACAGGGTTTCTACCGCTATGAAAACGGTCAGGTGGTGGACGCCCCGCAGCCTCAGCCCGTACCGACGGTGCGGCAACAGCCACCGGTGTGGATCGCCACCGAAAACAGCGAAGACCATGCGCGCCTCAGTGCCTTGCTGATCGACCTCGGCGCCCAGCTGGAAAGCACGCCACAGCCGTCGCCAGAAGCGCTGTGCCTGCTGGCACCTTATGGGCGGGACGCGACCAGCGCGTCGGTGCACTTCGACACCGACCCGGCGCGCACCGTGTGCATCGATGTGCTGACGGACCTGTCGCGCCAGCGCACCCTGATGCAAAACCCACTGACCGCTGCTGCCATGCGTGATGCCGCGCATGCCTTGCTCGCGGCGGATGGGGTCGGGGTGACCGTGATCGGTGACAGTGTCGGTTTTGTCGCCCAGCGCACCCTGGCGATGGTGGTCAACCTCGGCTGCGACATCGCGCAGCAACGGATCGCCACCCCCGCCGATATCGACCAGGCGGTGCAATTGGGCCTGGGCTATCCCAACGGCCCGCTGGCCTGGGGCGATGCACTTGGCCCGCGACGTTTGCTGACAATTTTGCAGCGCATGAGTGAACTCACTCATGACCCGCGCTACCGCCCCAGCCCCTGGTTGCGGCGGCGGGCGTTGCTGGGGATTTCCCTGCGCCATGAAGAGCCGGCAGTCGGCTGATTTCCCAACCTCACAGGATAAGAACAATGGGTGCATTGACAGGTTTGCGGGTACTGGATTTAAGCCGTGTGTTGGCCGGCCCGTGGTGTGGGCAAGTGCTGGCGGACCTCGGCGCGGAAGTGATCAAGATCGAACGGCCGCAAAGCGGTGACGACACACGCGGCTGGGGCCCGCCGTGGATGAAGACCGACACTGGCGAGTCGTCCGGGCAGGCGTCTTATTACCAGTCCACCAACCGCGGCAAATTGTCGGTGGCCATCGATCTGGCCAGTGCGGAAGGGCAGGAGTTGGTACGGGCACTGGCGGCGAGTTCCGATGTGTTGATCGAGAACTACAAGGCCGGTTCCCTGGCGCGCTACGGCCTGGATTACGCGACCCTGGCCGAGATCAATCCGCGTCTGGTGTACTGCTCCATCACCGGTTTTGGCCAGACCGGCCCGCGTGCCGAAGAACCGGGCTACGACTTCATCATCCAGGGCATCGGTGGCCTGATGAGCATCACCGGCGAGCGCGACGATCTGCCGGGTGGCGGTCCGCAAAAAGTCGGCGTGGCCTTTTCCGACCTGATGACCGGCCTGTATTCCACGGTGGCGATCCAGGCCGCGCTGCTCAGCCGCGAGCGCACAGGCGTCGGCCAGCATATCGACATGGCCTTGCTCGACGTGCAGGTCGCGACCTTGGCCAACCAGAGCATGAACTACCTGGCCTCGGGCAAGGTGCCGCAGCGCTATGGCAATGCCCACGCCAATATCGTGCCTTACCAGGTGTTCCGGGCGGCCGACCGCGACTTCATCATTGCCTGTGGCAACGACAGCCAGTTCGTCGCGTTGTGCCAGAGCATCGGCTTGCCGCACCTGCCGGATGACCCGCGCTTTCGCCGCAATGCCGACCGCGTGGCCCACCGCGTCGAGATCGTCGAGTTGCTCTCGGCGCACTTTCTCGGGCGTACGGCCGATGAGTGGGTGGCGTGCATTCACGCCTCGAAGGTGCCGGTGGGGGCGATCAACTCCATCGCGCAATCGCTGGAAGAGCCCCAAGTTATCGCGCGCAACCTGATGGTGAAAATCCCCCACCCGCAGAATCCCGATTTCGCCATGGTCGGCAGCCCGATCAAGATGTCCGGGACGCCGGTGGAATATGTACGGCCGGCGCCGATGCTGGGGCAACACACCGACGATATCCTCGGGCAGCGGCTGGGCCTGTCGGCTGAGCAACTGGCGCACCTCAAGGCGCGCGGTATCGTCGAGCAGCAGGGCTAGACCAGGGTGGTGCGGTCGATCTGGTCGATCGAGGTGACGCCGGTCAGGGTCATGGCCACGCGCATTTCCTTGGCGAAGATATCCAGCAGGTTCTCCACCCCGTGCTGGCCATCGGCAGCCAGTGCATAGGCAGTCGCGCGGCCCAGCAGGCACGCCTTGGCGCCGAGGGCGAGCATGCGCACCACGTCCAATCCGGAACGGATGCCGGAGTCGACCAGCACCGTGAGGTCATCGCCGACCGCATCGGCAATCGGTGGCAGCGCCCTGGCGGTGGACAGCACGCCGTCGAGCTGGCGGCCACCATGGTTGGAGACCACGATGCCATCGGCGCCAAAACTCACGGCGTCCTTGGCGTCCTGCGGGTCGAGGATGCCCTTGATGATCATCGGGCCCTTCCAGAACTCGCGGATCCACTCCAGGTCTTTCCAGCTGATCGACGGGTCGAAGTTGTTGGCCAGCCAGCCAATGTAGTCTTCCAGGTGCGTCGGTTTGCCGAGGTATCTGGAGATATTGCCGAGGTCGTGCGGACGTCCCATCAGGCCCACATCGAAGGCCCATTGTGGCTTGGTGACGGCCTGCAGCATGCGCCGCTGTGCCGCGAAAGGACCCGACATGCCCGAATGCGCATCGCGATAGCGCGCGCCAGGTGTGGGCATGTCGACCGTGAACACCAGCGTGGTGACCCCTGCCGCCTGGGCGCGCTCCAGCGCATTGCGCATGAAGCCACGGTCCTTTAGCACATACAGCTGGAACCAGATCGCCTGCGGGCTCTGCGACGCCACTTCTTCAATCGAGCACACCGACACCGTCGACAGGCAGAAGGGAATGCCCTGCTTGGCCGCCGCCTTAGCCGCCTGCACTTCACCGCGTCGCGCGTACATGCCGGTCAGGCCGACGGGGCTGAGGATCACCGGCATCGCCAATTCCTGGCCGAACACGCTGGTTTTCAGGCTCAGGTTGTCGACATTGCGCAGGACGCGCTGGCGCAGGCTGATCTCGGCCAGGTCCGAACTGTTCGCGCGCATCGTGTGCTCGGCGTATGCGCCGCCATCGATGTAGTCGAACAGAAAGCGCGGCAGCTTGCGTTTGGCAGCGGCGCGGTAATCGGAAGCGGACGAGATGATCATCAACAGTGTCTCCACAAGGCAAGGTGGCTTGAGGATAAGGAAATTTATGGCATGATAAAAACAACTTTTATCACTGGCATTCAGTCGCAAAGGGAATACCGATGAACCTCAGAACACTGCGCGCCTTTGTCGAAGTGGTCCGCCAGGGCGGTTTCTCCCAGGCGGCCGAGGTGGTCTCCCTGACCCAGTCCACCGTGAGCAAGGCGGTCAAAACCCTGGAGGACGAACTGGGCACGCCACTGCTCAACCGCCTGGGGCACCGCAACGAACTCACCGCCGCCGGCGAAATCGCCTATCGCCGGGCCCTGGTGCTGCTCGCCGAACGCAACGACCTGGTGGCCGAGATCAACGATTTGCGCGGCCTCAAGCGCGGTGTATTGCGCATCGGCCTGCCACCGGTGGGCTGCGGCGTGCTGTTCGCGACCATGTTCGCCACCTACCGCAGCCGCTACCCGGACATCGACATCGAACTCACCGAATACGGCAGCAAACGCCTGCGCGAATGCCTGGAAGCGGGGGAGGTCGACCTCGCCGCCTTGCTGCTGCCGGTGGATGAAGCGTTCGACTACCAGCCCGTGCGCAATGAACCGCTGATGGCGGTGTTGCCCATCAGCCACCCGCTGGCGCGGCGCTCACGCATCGACTTTACCGACCTCGCCGATTCACCGTTCATCCTCTTCGAAGCCGGCTTCGCCCTCAACGCCAAGATCCTCGCCGCCTGCGAGCGCAAAGGCGTCACGCCACGGGTCACCGCACGCAGCGGGCAGATCGACTTCATCGTCGACCTGGTCGCCGCCGGCCTCGGCGTCGCCTTCCTGCCGCGCATGCTGGCGCACAAACACCAACACCCCGGCATCGCCCTGATCCCCCTGGACGAACCCCACACCGACTGGCACATCGCCCTGGCTTGGCGCACCAACGCCCACCTGCCACCGGCAGCCCTGGCCTGGCTGGAACTGGCAAAGGAGCACCGGCTCGCAACCGGTCATCCGGTTTAATCACTTGAAATACCAGAGAAAGCTTGACTTCTCCTTTTCAATCAGTAACATACGGCGCATTCCGCGATAGCTCAGTTGGTAGAGCAAATGACTGTTAATCATTGGGTCCCTGGTTCGAGTCCAGGTCGTGGAGCCAGATATTGAGAAAAGCCTGCAGAGATGCAGGCTTTTTTCGTTCAGGGCGTTTTCTCCTGACAATCAGCCTATAGCTTGACCTTTATGAAGCTGTCTCTAATCCTTCGATTCAGAGGCAAGCAGTATGAAAATCGCAGCAATCGTTTCAACCAAGGGCGGACCGGGTAAAACCACGGTAGGCGCCAACCTAGGTGCGTTCTGCGCCGATGCAGGTCTTCGAACCCTACTTATTGATCTCGATAATCAGCCGTCGCTGTCGTCTTTCTACGCGCTTTCGCATGAAGCGCCAGGGGGCACTTATCAACTGATCGCGAATAATGAGACCCGGGCCGAACAGATCATCTCCCAGACCTGCATTCCCAATCTCTCGCTGATTCACTCCAACGATCCTTTCAACCGGTTGAGCAATCTGAATCGCCCTGGCAGTTCCAACATCTACCTTCAGTTCGAGCGACAAAGCTGAACAGCTTCTCTGCCGGGATGGAAAAATTTGGCAGGGGTTTAACTGATCAGTGCCTCATATTCTCGCGTGGCCATTTCCTTTGAAAGTTCGCGCAAAAATTCCGCCTCGCTTTGCAGCAGCGTGACGATATTTAGGACATTACTGGCTTCAGCCGCGGTCAACTTGCGCAATAGACTCAGTAAGTCAACGGCGCAAGCTTCGTTAACGGAGGCGGACTCTATCAGCCTTAGTTGCCGTCTTTGAATCTCGTGCAAAGGATCCATCATTCAAGCCTTGGGAGTGGTTGAGTTGTCTTTAGCTGACAAGACCGATTTTCGGAGGGGAGGGCGGTGAATTAAATCAGACTGCTCTTAATTCACAGACCAGAATCTCAATCTGCTGGAGGGGGGGCGGGCGGGTCGAAAACGGGGTGACTGAAGCTGGTGGAGCGAAACGCAAGAAGCAGTTCCTGTAAGGTCGTGGCGTAGGTTGGGTCGCTCCACGGCGTGGCAGTCCTGAGAAGGGCCTCCAGCTGTCCCGCTTGGCGGGCCACATCTGGCCATTCGACACTGAGTGCTGCGCCGTGAAGACGGTGGGCTGCGTGGAGGGCCGGTTCCAGATTGCGCAGAACCATCCCTTCAAGCAGCGCCAGTAGATCCCGTTCCAATGCTTCAAGGATCTGCTGGTGGCCCACAGGTTGCCGTTGGGCGAAGGGGTGTGGCAGTAACGTCAGGGTCACGCCGCACCATAACTCGATTGCATCCTGCAACTTGCCAAGGCTGATCGGCTTGCTGAGGATGCCATCCATGCCGGCATCAAAGCACCGGGCGACATGCTGGTTGCCCGTAGAGGCGGAGATCGCAATGATGGGGCAGCGCGTTTGCGCGGCATCCTGTTCGATCATGCGGAACAGGCGCGTCAGCGAGTAGCCGTCCTGGTCCGGCAGGTCACAGTCCATCAAGATCAGGTCATAGGTGCCTTGTTCGAAGCAATCCACGGCCTGGGCGCCGTCCCTGGCGATCACCGGCGTGCAGCCGAAGCCCTCGATCTGTGCCTGCAATACCGCCTGGTTGGCGACGGTGTCCTCCACGACCAGAATGCGCAAGGCCTTTGGTGCGGATGCCTCTGACCGGATCGTGGCGGGGAGCACGGTTTCAGCCTCCGTCGCGCCGGGCGGCGCCAACTCTGCGGTCATCGACAGTTCAAAGCGCGTTCCCTTTCCTTGCGAACTGTCCAGTGTGAGGGTACCACCCATAAGTTTGAGCAGGTCGCGACAGATGACCAGCCCCAGGCCGGTGCCACCTGAGCGCTTATAGGATTGTGCTGCCTGGCTGTAAGGCTGGAACAGGCGCGCCTGGCTTTCCGGGCTCAGGCCGATACCGGTATCGGTGACGGTCAATCGCAGCTGCTTGTCGCGCGACGAAGGCAGGTCACTGATCGCATAAGCAACTTCCACGCCGCCGATTTCGGTGAACTTGATGGCATTGGACAGCAGATTGTGCAGCACCTGGCCAAGGCGGGTACTGTCGAGCATCAAGAGTGGCAGGTGGGATTCGCCATTGACGCTGATCGATAAATGCTTCTCCCGGGCCCGCAAGCGATGCAGGTCAACGACGTTATGCACCAAGGTGCCGATGTTCATCGGCTCATATTCAAGCTTGACTTGCCCCGCATCAAGCTTGGAAATATCCAGTACGTCATTGAGCAACCTCAGTAACGACTGTGCGCCATGGTTGGCCAGGTCGGCAAAGTGCTGTTGTTGCTTGTCCAACGGCGTGTTGCACAACAGTTCGACGGCAGCCACCACCGCGTTCATAGGCGAGCGTATTTCATGGCTCATGACTGCCAGGAACATCGCCTTTTCCCGCTCATTTCGCTCGGCGCGCTGACGCATCCGCTGGGTTTGGTAAATTGTGATGAGCAATAGCAATACCACCAGGACAACTAACGCGATCTCATGAGGGTAGTGGGACATAACTTCCTTCAGCGGCAGGTCCTGCGTGGCATGTTCGAGCAGCCAATTGGCGTGCAAAGCGCGAACTTCGTCAGGGGTGACCGAGTCGAGCGTCTTCTGAATGATTGAGTGCAGTAAAGGCTCATCTTTTAGAGTGCTCATGCCAATTTGCGAGGCCATACCGGTGATCACTCCGGATATCTGCAACTGGCCCTGGAACTGTCGATACAGATATGGCAGCAGATAGGCTTCGGTGGCAACCGCAGCATCAGCAGTCCCTTCTGCAACTTGCTGCAGCATGGTCAGGGCGCTGCCGCCGATGATCAATTTCGCCCCAGGTGCCTTCGTCGCGAGGAAATCACTGTAGCGATCGAAGAACGGCAGAGTCACGGTCAGCCCGTCCAGCTGTTCGGCCTCGAAAAGAGGCCGGCTTCCGATGCGGGTGACGATAATCGTGGTGGTATTTAAATAGGCTGAAGTCAGCAGCAGCCGGGGGTCTTTACCACCTGGTCCATTAAGCCTGATGGTGGAGATAAGGTTAGCCTGACCGGTTATCAACAGCTCTATGCGCTCCTGGATTGAGTGGGCGGAAACATAGTCGATCTTCATGCCGGTCTTTTGGGAAATCAGCTGCAGGTATTCAGCCGACAACCCCTTGAGTCGGTCGTTCTCCACGTATTCGATTGGCGAAAGGTTGCCGACGACGGCAACTCGCAATACCGGGTGGCGTAGGATCCAGGCGCGCTCTTCATCGCTTAGATCCGGCCTGGGAGGCAGCACGCCGGCGCTTGCCGATATTGCTGCCAGCAGCAGGCACAGGCTGGCGATCCAACGAACGCGGCTCCTGATCATCATGGCTAGTCCAGGGTTTTCATGATCTTGAACAAGCCGTTATTAGAGGTGACCCCAAGCTTGCGAAAAGCCATGGCCTTCTGCGTACTGATGGTCTTGATGCTGCGATTGAACTTCTCGGCGATCTCCGTCACCGTCATGCCTTCCAGATAGCAGCGGATCACTTCCTGCTCCCGAGCCGACAATGCCGCTCGCTGCAAAGCGTTGTCACTGATCGGCGTTTGCTCTGATTCACCGGACCTGGCTGCGTCTGCCACTTGGTAAGACATGTCGGCACTCAGATAGATGGCGCCCGAGGCAACGGTACGAATCGCCTTCACCAGGCTTCCCAGCCCTTCATCTTTACCTACAAAGCCTCGCGCGCCGACACGCAAGGCAAGCGACACGGTGGCCGACTCGTGATGGCTCGACAGCACCAGGATACGACAGTCAGGGAAGCGGCTTCGCAAGGCGCGAATCAGGGAGACGCCGTCCAGTTCATCCCGTCCCAGAGCAAAGTCCAGCAGCAAGACGTTGGCAGGTATTGTCGCCATGCCGCGTATCAATTCACGGCTGGTTTCATATACGCCAACAATCTCGATGGATGACTCTTCGACGAGGTGGCTGACAAGGCCGTGGCGTACCACTGCATGATCATCAAGGATCGCTATGCGTATGGTTTTCATGGTTGCCAATGGACACTCGAAAGTAGCCGGGTAACTAATCGATTAAAGACCATCTATCAACTCGTCTCCAGCAAAGGTATAAATATCGTTGAACCGTACCGTGATAGTGTCCGGCACGCGCGCGGTGACGTTTACAGGTTCAATGGACGCGAACGCATTCCTATGCGGTGATCATGCTCAGGAAGACATCGCTCTCCATGGGCCGGGCCAGGGCGAAGCCCTGCCCGGTGTTGCAGCCCAGCTTGCTCAGCAACTCGATAGTCTCGGTATCTTCAATACCCTCGGTGATCAGGTTGATATTGAATAACTGGGCCAGACCGACGATACCCGAGATGATTTCCGACGATTGCGCGAACTGGCCCACCGCACGCACCAAGGCACCGTCAATCTTCATCTCATCGAATGGCATTCGTGACAGCAGGGACAGCGTCGCGGCGCCGGCACCGAAGTCGTCCAGGGACACCGGAAAGCCTTTGGCGCGCAAAGCAGTGATCGAGGCTGAGAGGGCCAGCTCGCTATCGGGCGCCAGGTCTTCGGTCAGCTCGATTTTGAGACGTTTACAGGGCAACCCCGCCCGATGCATCTTTTGCGCAAGCCGTGTGGCCAGGCCATAGGCGCAGAGCGTTCGCGCTGAAGCGTTAATGGCGATGGGGATTTCAATGCCTGCACGGCTCAACTTACCCAGGGTGTCGATCACGGTCTTCTCGATAAAGCTGAACAACAATAGATCCAGCCCGAGCTGATTGATCATCGGGATCAGGACCGAGGGTGGCACATCCCCATGACGTGGGTGGTGCCAGCGGATCAGGGCTTCCGCGCCGACGATCGTTCGTGTCGCCAGGTCGTATTGGGGCTGGTAGACCACCCTTAATCCTTCGCCGGTAGCGAGGGCTGCTACCACCTCATCGTCATTCAGCAGTTGCTCCAGTTTTTCCTCGTGTGGACTGCGCGGCGACGGATGAGCGGTATGTGCCAGTTGACTGATTACCGCCAGGAATTGCTCGGGTTGTTGCTCCACAGCAATCTCTACCCGAATACCTGAAGCCCTGGCCAGGCGTGCATGGGAAGCCAGGGCTGCCTTCGAGACGCCATTAAGGGTGTGGGTCCAGCCCTGCTCAACACCAGCGGTCAGTAAACCGGGGGTGAGCGCAAGCTCGGATTGTTGCTGGGCGGTCCAGACGATATGCGGAATGCTGCAAAGCAGCCCGGAAGCATTCAGGTCGCTGACACAGCACGGCAGCATCAAGCTGTCGACATGGTCGGCGTGAACCTGCGCGACGATGATGTCGACAGGCTGCTTGCGCAAGCGTGTCATCAACTCGCTCAACGAATCGATGTGTTCGATATGAAAAAGGGGGCTCCCGTTGAGCTGCGTGGCTACGCGATGGGCGTACTGCTCGTCACTGGCCAGGATGACCAGGCTTTGCAGGGCGCGCTCGGAGGGAACGATGACTTGGGCTGCCATCTGTTGATGCTCGGTGGTTGTAGTGAGGCCACATTTGAGCAAAGGCGGTGTGAGAGAAATATAAGACTGGGACTAAATCGTGGCTGAACCCTGTCCGGGTTCCGGTCTGCGCTGATCCGAAATTTAAGAGCAGTCCGATATCGGTATTTGCGAGCGCTCTACAGAATTCACCCCGATTCATGGCGGCTCGCAGCATGTGCGGGCATTACAGAACGAGTGCATGCACGCTGTCGCCGACAGCTGTTGTTTCTGCGCTTCAATGTCACTTCGTGAGGCCTCATACCTGACGATGTGTGTGCTACAGGGTGAGTTATTGTGAAAGTCACGTCGCGTTCAGTCTTGCCGTTTGCGTTCCTGCTATCAGCTCCGTTAAATCCGATTCGCTACTGGGTTCGCATGCGTTATTGCCATGCACCTGGTGCTTGTCAGTCACCACGCCCTCAACTGGATTGGGCGATATGGGGGGTCATGACCCTGACCGGCATAACGGCATTGCTGAGTGCACCAGCCCATGCCGGGAATGGTGTGCACATCAACGCGAATGCGGACGGCCAGTGCGTAAGTTTGAATGATCCGCAGAACAACGATGGCAATGCCGCGACGTATCTGGCGCAAAACCTGATCTTCAAGGATCAGGCCTCGGGCAAGTGTAATTCCGCGACTAAGGGTTCGCAGACCGATTCGGTACTGTTTTACCGTCCAGGGGGCGTTTCTGGCGTAGGGGCGACCTCTCTGACCCTGGGCGGCGAACTGTTCGTCAACAGCGGTCGGGTGATCCTCGGGCAGCCCGGCGGCAATATGGCGATTGGTAACGAGAGTACTCAAGCCCGCGCCGACGGGGCTGCCATTGGTCATGGGGCCCAAGGCCTCGGCCGCTGGGGCATGGCGGCGGGGTTCCAGGCCAAGTCCCTGGCTGACTATGCCCACGCATTCGGCTATAACGCCCAGGCCTCGAATCAGTACGCCACGGCTATCGGCGCAAATACGACGGCGGCGGGAGAGCGGGCCACGGCTGTGGGCGCCGGTGCATCGGCCAGTGGCGGCGGGGCTTTTGCCGCGAGTCGCGACGCCAAAGCGGACGGCACCCACAGCGTTGCGGTGGGCTCCGAGGCCAGCGTGACGGCCAGCAGTAATGAAGGGGTTGCCTTGGGCAACAAGGCCAGCGCGCAACATAATTACGGCGTTGCACTGGGCAGTGGCTCAACGACGCAAAACCTGAAGGCGGTTGCGCCGGTGACGATCAATGGCACTGCCTACAGTGTCGATAGTACGTCGGCCATGGGCGTGGTCAGCCTGGGTAATGCCAGCCAGACTCGCCAACTGATCAACATGGCCCCCGGGGCGGTAAGCAACACCAGCACCGATGGCGTCAATGGCGCCCAGTTATTCGTTGCATACGATGCGATCCAGAAGCTCGGGGATCGAGAGTTGGTGGCCACTCAGTCCGTGGCGGATGCCCTCGGTGAGGGTACTGCGGTCAAGGACGGCAAAGTGGTGCTGCCGGCCTTTTCCCTGACCAGCCTGGGCACTGGCGTGGCACAGCCCACATCGGTGGTGGGGGCGATCAAGGCCCTGGATCAGGCCCATAAAGGTACGCAGGAAGCCTTGAATGATGTCGATCAACTGGCCAATGTAACGGCAGGGCAAGTTCGTTTGGCGATGGCCGAGAAATACTTGCGTTGGAGCGAGGACCAGCAGGCCTACACGGCCAGTGAAGGCGCCAGCCCTGAGAACCGCATTGCCAATGTGGCTGCAGGTGTGGCTGCAACTGACGCGGTAAATAAGGGCCAGTTGGACGCCGTGGAAAGTACCGCCAACAATGCGAACAGCCTTGCCGGTAGCGCGCTGGCTGGTGCCAGCGCGGCGCCGGCCACCGCCGCCGCAGCCCGCAAAAAGGCAAATACAGCGCAACAGGGGGCCGACGCGGCCCTGCAAACGGCGGCGGGAGCACGGGCAACTGCAGATAATGCGCAGAGCACCGCCAAGGATGCCGCCAGCTCGGCCGATGCAGCACAGAAAACCGCAGACACCGCGCAAGGCTCTGCTACTGCCGCGCTGGGAGCCGCATCAACCGCACAGGCGACAGCTGATGCTGCCCAAGGCACTGCCAACTCGGCACTGGGTTCGGCAAGCGGTGCGCAGCAACTGGCCGAGGCCGCGCAGGCGGCAGCGGACGTGGCGGCGAATTCCGCAACGACGGCGCAGCGAACTGCAGAGGCAGCAGAGGGCAAGGCGAACTCGGCGTTGGCCGGTGCCGATGATGCCCGTAAGGCGGCAGACGGTGTGCGAGCAGCTGCCGATGCCGCTTTGGCCAAGGCCGACAGCGCCGAAAAGAGCGCAGGCGCGGCGCAAGGGACGGCCAGTACAGCGCTGGACTCCGCGGCTGACGCCCAGAAAACTGCAGACTCTGCCCGAGGAACCGCCGAACAGGCGCAAGAGGCCGTTGCGACTGCACAACAGACGGCCGAAACCGCACAGGGTGTCGCCAACACGGCCCTGGGCTCGGCAGTCACTGCCCAGAAGACGGCCGAAGCCGCACAAGGGGCAGCCACCACAGCACTGAGTTCGGCGTCTGAAGCGCAAAAAAGCGCCGCGACGGCCCAAGGCACTGCCGATACCGCGCTGACCACGGCCTCCAGCGCCCAACAAGCCGCGAATGCTGCGCAGGGCTCTGCCGATACGGCGTTGGGCACGGCTGTTCGAGCCGGCGAAACCGCTACGGCCGCCCAGGGCTCCGCCGATGCCGCCTTGGCTGCAGCCGCCAGCTCTCACAAGGCTGCCGACGTGGCCCAAGGCACCGCTAAGACGGCGCTGGACAAGGCCGCCGTGGTGCAGAAAAGCGCCGATGCCGCGCAGCTTACAGCCAATCAGGCGCTCAGCGCCTCCGAGGGTGCCGGGCAATCCGCCAACGCGGCCCAAAGCGCGGCGGATTCGGCATTGGCAACGGCGACAGGGGCGCAGACTGCCGCTCAATCGGCTCAGGATCGCGCGGATGCCGCCGTCAGTTCGGCGGCTGGTGCACAACAGGCCGCAAATGCCGCGCAAGGCACGGCGGACACCGCCCTTGGTGCTGCCTCCACGGCACAGCGCACGGCCGACGCCGCCAAATCCACCGCAGACCAGGCACTGAGCACGGCCTCCACGGCGCATCAGGCGGTCGAGAAGGCCCAAGGCACGGCCGATGCAGCGCTGATCGCTGCAGCCAGCGCGCAAAGCGCGGCCGGTAACGCCCAGGGCACCGCTGACGGCGCATTGGCTTCGGCGGCCCGGGCACAGCACGCCGTAGATGCTGCCCAAGGCACGGCTGACACGGCATTGAGCTCGGCTTCCGGCGCGCAGAAAACCGCTGAAACCGCGCAGAACTCCGCCGATACCGCCCTGGCTTCGGCCACGTCTGCACGCAATGTGGCGGACAAGGCCCAGAGCACGGCGGACGCCGCCGGTCGCTCGGCAAACGATGCTCTGCAGGCCGCGACAACGTCACAGGCCAGCGCCGACAACGCTTTGGACGCCGCAAGCAATGCCCAGAACGGGGCGGTCGCCGCCCAACACACCGCTGATGCGGCCAAGGCCACCGCCGATATCACCACCGGCCAGCTCAAGGGCCTGGACGACGGCCAGACGGTCGTCCAGCGCATTGACGCGGCTATCCGAAGCGCCGCAGGTGTAGCCAGTGAGTTCGTTGCCAAGGCTCTGGGAGGAGGTTCCACCGTGGGTAGCGATGGCCAGCCGACGGCGCCAGCCTATGCCATCAGTCAGATCAATGCCGATGGCAGCATCCAGCCCGCTCCTCGACTCCATGACAACGTGGGCGCTGCCCTAACGGCTTTGGACCACAATGCCGGCACAGTCAACGCCGCCGTGAACCGCCAGGGCGCGGCACTCGGCGCCTTGGGTGAGGACGTCCGGGCCCTGCGTGACGATAGCGTTGTGTGGGACGAGGCCAGCGGCGCTTATACCGCGGGGCGTGGCGCGGACCGCAGTGAGCCGGCACGCATCGGTAACCTGGCGGCCGGTGTTGCATCAAGCGATGCTGTCAACAAGGGGCAACTCGATACCGTCGCGACCACCGCATCGCAGGCCGGCAGCGCCGCTGACGTGGCCCAGGAGGCAGCGGTTCGGGCCCAGGGGACGGCGGATGGCGCGATGGTTGCTGCTGCCTTCGCCCAGACCGCCGCTGATGCCGCGCAACATGCTGCCGATACCGCTGGCGGCACTGCTGCCGACGTGCGTGAGGCCGCAAACGCTGCTCACACACTCGCCATTCAGGTTGGCCAGGTGGCGGAGCGCGCAGCAGCGCAATTGCAGGGGCTGGAGGAGGGTGAAACCGTGCTTGATCGCATACAGTCAGCGAACCACGCAGGCCGACAGGCATTGGCTGATGCGCTGGGCGGTGGCGCTGCTGTCAACGCGGATGGTTCCATGAAACCACCGGCCTACGCTGTGACCCGGATCGACTCTGAGGGTGGCCCGGTTGGTCAGGTCCAGGCCGGCAACGTCGGGCAGGCGATCGAAACACTCGACGCGTCGCTGAATGCAGTCAACGCCAAGGCCGACAAGGCCACAGCGAACATGGGCAGCTTGCGCGAGCAGGTGAACAACGGTCAGGTCGGCCTGGTTCGCCAGGACTCCCTCAACCGGGAAATCCAGGTGGCGCGCGACACTGACGGCGTTCGTGTCGATCTCACGGGTACGCAGGGACCTCGCGTTCTGACGGGTGTGAAGGAGGGTGCCTTGAGCGTCGACAGCACCGATGTCGTCAATGGCCGACAACTCGACGCCGTCGACCGGCAGGTCAAGCAGTTGACGCAACGAGCCTCCGGCATCGCCGTTGACACCCAAGGCAATGAAAAGGCAACGGTGTCGCCGGGTAGCAAGGCCGTGGCTATCGGGGCCAACGCCCAGGCCGGCAGTGAGCGCAGCGTTGCGGTGGGGGCAGGTGCTGTGGCCCAAGCGCCTCGCAGCACTGCACTGGGGGCTGGTGCCAAGGCCGATGCGCCGAGCAGCGTCGCGCTTGGCGCCGGCTCCCAGGCCCAGCGGGCGAATACCGTCTCAGTGGGTGCGCCGGGTGCGGAGCGGCAAATCACCAACGTAGCAGCCGCCAGCGAGGCGACCGATGTCGTCAATCTCGGCCAGGCCACGCAGATCTCCAACCAGGCCGCTGACCGTACCCTACGACAGGCCAATGCCTATACCGACAGCCAGATCAGTGCAGTGCGTCAGGATGCCTACGCCGGCATCGCGTCAGCGATGGCCATGGCAGCCTTACCTGTGGCGTCGACACCGGGCAGGAGCATGGTGGCCATGGGAACGTCGGTATACGAGGGGCAATCAGCCTTGGCCGTCGGCCTCTCGGGGCGCACCGAGGATGGTCGTTGGGCGTACAAGGCCAATGGTTCGGGCAGTGCCCAAGGAAGTGTCGGGCTGGCGGTTGGCGTGGGTTACGAATGGTAGGTCCTGATATCGGCAGGTCGAGGGTCTGACCCTCCCTGCCGATTTAGGAGCAGTCCGATGTTCTCCACCAGCCTCACTGTCCACAATAACCCTCAGTAATCATTGCCCGCTGTCGTAGCGGCTACCACTCGTGGAACCCGTCTCAGCCATCGGATTGCCGTGGTGCCTTGTTTCGGTTCGACGCATCCGTCAATGTCTCAGGTAAGTCATCGTGAAAGTCACATTGCGTTTCGATTCGCAGGTCGCTTGTCCGCATGCTGTTCCTCTCAACTCACTTCGCTCCCTCATTCGCGGCTTCTACTGCCCCGAGTTTGCGGTCACATCACGCGGTTGGCCGACTCTCGGCCTGCTGACCCTTACCGGGGTTTCGGCGCTGCTGGGCGTGTCTGATGCCCGTGCAGGCAACGGTGTACACATCAATGCGAATGACAGCGGCGAATGCGTCAGTCTCAATGACCCCCAGAATATTTATATTGCAGGCACCGGGGCCGACAGAGCCTATTTGAACGAAAACTTGAATTTCAAGGATGGTCAGTCGGGGCAGTGCGACTCGAACGCCAAGGGTGGTCAAACCGAGAGCGTGATGTTCTATCGGCCGTCAGAAACGCCGGGTGTTGGTGCAACCTCGCTTTCCTTGGGCGGGGAGCTGTATATCAACAGTGGGCGGCTGATGTTGGGAGGTGTCAACGGCAGCATCGCGATTGGCCATTCCGGCATCGAAGTTGGCGCCCCGGTTGTCACTGATAACGGCTTTGCCTTCGGCCGCGGTGCCCAGAGTACGGCCGCCTGGACCATGGCCTTAGGTCTTACCGCCAGGGCCCGGAACCCCTATGCGCTGTCGTTCGGCAATACCGCTACGGCCTCCAATACGTTCAGTACTGCATTCGGTTCGGCATCCACTGCTTCAGGTGAGTATGCCACTACACTCGGCGCGAGCGCGCAGGCGGGCGGTGCGAGTTCGTTCGCCGGCGGGCGATTCGCAGTATCACGAGGGGACAACTCGGTAGCGATCGGCAGGAGCGCGAGCGCATCCAACTTGGAAAGCCTGGCACTTGGTTACAGCGCCCAGGCCCCCCAGAGGGCGAGTGTCGCGCTCGGCAGCTTCTCGGCCACTGACGATCTGCGCGAAGTTGCGGCCGTGACCCTCAATGGACGCGTCTACTCCTTCGATCGCAACAGCGCGGTCGCCACGGTCAGCGGCGGCAGTGCGGCGCGATTGCGCCAATGGATTTTTGTAGCTCCAGGGGCGGTGAACGCCACGAGTACAGATGCCATTAATGGTACCCAGTTGTTCTCGGGATATGAGGCGATCCGCCGTCTCGGCACACGTGAGACCACGGCCGCTGAGTCGGTGGCTCAGGCCTTGGGGGGCGGCCCGTTGGCCCAGGGCAACCGGATAGTGTCGGCACCGCTTGCGCTGACCAGCCTCGCCCAGGGAACACCGCCACCCACCACGCTGCTGGGGTCGCTGGCGGCCTTGGATAAGGCGCACAAAGTCACTGATGGGCGCATGGGGGAAGTGTTCGATTCCGTCATGGATATCTCGGAAAAAGCCCAAGTGTTGAGGGCGACCAAGAGGTTCTACTGGAACCCACAGACCGGTGCGTATGACGCCGACAGGGACGCCGGCGTGCCCACCTCGATTATCAATATGGCTGCCGGCGTAGCGGCAACCGACGCCGTCAACAAAGGTCAGTTGGACGCTGTTGAAAGCAGCGCGATGCGCGCGCAACAAGCGGCTGACACCGCCTATGCTGCCGTGGACAAGGCTCGTCAGGTGTCGTTGGCGGTAAAGGATGCCGCCGACTCATCGTTGGCGCGGGCCAACAATGCATCCCAGGAGGCAACTGGCGCACTCGCCGCCGCCAATCTGGCCCAGGTCAGCGCCGGTGCGGCGGCAAGCGCCGCCAGCAAGGCCGGTACGACCGCCGCCAACGCGCAGGCGGTAGCTGAGCGTGCCGACGTTGCTGCCGCAAGCGCTCAGCATTCGGCCCAGACCGCCCAAGGCGCCGCCACGCAGGCACACGCCAGCGCTACGACGGCGCAGGCTCTGGCCAGCGCGGCGCAAACCCGTGTCAAGGAAGTGGGAGATGTCGTGGACAAGGCTGCAGCTGCCGCGACAGCTGCCCTGCGCTCGGCTGATGCCGTCTCGGATGCGGTCACTTCGGCGCAGGCCGCTGCAGCGGATGCACAAGACCGGACGGACCAGGCTGCCACTGCGGCTTCAAGTGCACAGGAGAGGGCCGATGGTGCACAGCGCGCTGCGGATGCGGCCTTGCTCGTGGGCAGGGAGGCCGACGTGGCCGCTGAAACCGCGCAAGCCACTGCCGACCAGACACTGAGCGCCGCGAACGCGGTACAGGATGCAGCGGCTGCCGCTCGTGAAATCGCCGATCGGGCCGCGGGGGTCGCGTCGACCGCCCAGGGTGCCGGTGAGGTTGCTAAGGACATGGCTGACAGAGCCCAGGACACGGCTGCTGGCGTACTCGGCGCGGTCGACTCGGCGCAGGTTTCAGCCAACGCCGCACTGAACGCGGCGATCGCCGCCCAGACAACGGCAGCCACCGCCCGGCAGACAGCTGACACGGCAGGTGTAGCGGCCGTCACGGCGCAAACCGATGCGCAGAATGCCCAAGGGACCGCAAAAAACGCTCACGACACCGCCGTTTCTGCTCAAGACCTGGCCGATGTCGCACAGCGTGGTGCAGACAGCGCGTTGGGCGCGCTGGAAAACGCAAAGGCCACCACCGACGGGGCACAAGGCACTGCCGACCTCGCGTTGTCTTCAGCCTTGCAGGCGCAGCGGTCTGCGGATGCCGCGCAAAACACTGCAGGCGCTGCGCAGGGCTCGGCTGCCAGTGCGAATATCACTGCCATGGCCGCACGCAACAGCGCCGATACCGCATTGGGCGTCGCGTCGACAGCACAAGAAGCAGCCAGCGCTGCCGACACTACCGCCAGCCGGGCGCTAGGCGTCGCCACCGTCGCGCAGGCTTCTGCCCAGGCGGCCCAAAGCAGTGCCGACACCGCTTCCGCCGCGGCGTCCGGCACACAGCATGCCGCGCTGGAGACTCAAGCCAACGCTGAAGCTGCGTTGGGTGCGGCATCCACCGCTCAAACGGCTGCGCAGACCGCGCAGAGCGCCGCCGACCATGCGTTGCTGAGCGCCTCGCAGGTCAATCAGAAGGCCCTGGCTGCCCAGAGCCGCGCCAACGCGTCTCTGGATGCGGCAAACACGGCACAGCGTATGGCCGACACGGCCCACACCACAGCACAGCAAGCGAACAGCGCCAGCATCGATGCGATGAGTGTCGCCGTCGTAGCTCAGTCAGACGCCGACCAGGCGCAAGGCGTCGCGACGCATGCAAGTCATCGTGCCGCTGCTGCACAAACGACAGCCGACACGGCGTTGGGCGTCGCTTCGGTCGCTCAGCGCACGGCCGATAATGCCCAGGCTACTGCCAACGCCGCTCGGTCCACCGCTGATGTGGCTGCGGTTCAGCTCGGCGGCCTGGACGGCGGGCAAACGGTGGTAGAGCGCCTGGACTCGGCGGTAAAAGCAGCTGCGGGCCTGAGTCGCGAGACCATCACTCGGCTGCTTGGAGGTGGCGCTACCGTGGACGCTGAAGGCCAGCCCACGGCACCTGGCTATAACATCCCCATGATCGCAGCCGCTGGCAGTGCTCAGCCTGCAACCAGCCACGACAATGCAGGTGAGGCGCTGCACGCGGTGGCGGGCAATCTCTCCACGCTCAACGATGCCGTGCGTACCCAGGCCACTGAGCTGGACGCGTTGGTGGATAACATCCAGGGCCTGCGCGATGACACCTTGCAGTGGAGTGGTATTGACGGGGTCTACAACGCAGGCCGCAGTTCAGCCAGCGAGCCGGCTCGCATCGCCCGGTTGGCTTCCGGTAGCGCACAGGCTGATGCGGTGAACAAGGGCCAGTTGGATGACGTTGATCGTACGGCGGTGGCAGCCCAGAGTGTTGCCCAGGCTGGGAAAACCATGGCTGACCAGGCGCAAAGCGTGGCCGTCGGTGCGACTGGCGTCGCTGCCATTGCACAGAGCCGCGCGGAGGCGGCCAAGGGCAGTGCCGAGGCCGCACAATCCGCCGCTGCAACTGCCCATGATGGCGCCGTCGCAGCACACGCCAGTGCGACTCTTGCCGGCCAGGTCGCGGACCAGTCAGCCGCCAGGCTGCAAGGTATCGCCCAAGGCGAAACGGTTCTCGGGCACATCCAGAGCGCCGCTAAAGTACATGACGAGTTCCTGGCTACTGCCATGGGCGGCGCCGCGAATGTGAACGCCGACGGTTCGACGAGTCCTTCCACCTACGCAGTGACGCAGTCTGGCGAGAACGGTGCCGAGGCTCAGTCGATCAAGGTCGACTCCATTGGGCAGGCATTCGGTCTACTCGATGACCGTATGGTGGCTACCGACAACCAATCGAATGCCGTCAGTGCGCAAGCTGAAACACTGCGCAAGCAAATGGACAGCGGTGAGGTGGGGCATGCCCGCCAGGATCCGGTCAGTCGTGACATACAGTTGGCCGGCATTGCTGATGGGACCCACGTCGACATCAGTGGCAGCCAAGGCTCGCGCATGGTTGGTGGCGTTGAGGACGGCGAGGTCAGTTCCACCAGCCTTGATGCCGTCAACGGGCGCCAACTGGAGGCAGTGAATCAGCAGACCAAGCAATTGGGCCAGCAGTCTTCCGGCATTGCCGTGGATGCGAGCGAAGCCGGCGACAATGTATCCACGCGTCCGGATAGCCAATCGGTTGCGCTCGGGGCACAGACTCAAGCCGAAGGCGAGCGCAGTGTCGCCACCGGTGCTGGCGCCACTGCTCAGGTGAAACACAGTACTGCGCTGGGTTCGCAATCAGGCGCCAACGCGACAAATAGCGTGGCGCTGGGGGCGGGTTCCCAAGCCACACGTGCTAGTAGCGTGGCAGTCGGTGCGTATGGCGCCGAGCGTCAGATCAGTCATGCAGCCGAGGCTGCGCAAGGCACGGACGCTGTCAATTTCCGCCAGGCAACGCGGCTTTCGAACCAAGCTACCAATCGGTCGCTAACTGAGGCAAACGCCTATACCGACCGTAGCGTCAGCAGCCTGCGGCAGGACGTGTACGCCGGTATTGCGGCGGTGATGGCCACCGCCGGGTTACCGGTCGCGTCCTCGCCGGGCAAGTCGATGGTGGCAATGGCAACGGCTGTGTACGAGGGTGAACCCGCTTTGGCCATCGGATTGACGGCGCGCTCCAGGGGTGGGAAGTGGACCTATCGTGCGACAGGTGCGGGCACCGCGCAGGGAGATTTCGGACTTACGTTGGGGCTTGGTTATCATTGGTAGTGCACTAGCTGCCGATAGGGCACAGCGGTAGCTTCCGGCCCGTAGTAGCTACCCGTCACGACGGGTGCTATCGACCCTGAGCGGCCCTTCGCGAAAGGCAGCAATCGGCCAGAAGCAGACACTCAAAAAGCGCTCTGAACGATCAGGCTCTCATGTCATGAAATCATTCAGCTGTCGTACCATAGGCACATCGACAGAACGGAGGTTGATATGGGAGATGGTCAGGGCAAACGAGTCGTTGTCATTGGTGCAGGCATCGTGGGCGCGTCATTGGCGTATCACTTGGCAGGTAAAGGCGCGAATGTCACCGTGGTCGAGGCTGAAGGTATAGCTTCGGGAGTGACTGGCAGTTCATTCGCTTGGATTAATACCTCGCACCCCGACCCTGACCCAATCGCGCAACTGCGCGGTTCTGCAATCAAGGAGTATCGCCGACTCGAAACGCAGCTGCCTGGCCTGAAGATAAGATGGACAGGTGCCTTGTCTTACAGCATGACGCCGAGTGGAGCGCTGCCGATCCCCGGTAACGATGCTTCGGCAAAATTGGTGTCTCGATCCCAGATTCTCGACCTTGAACCAAATCTCAAGACCCCTCCTCAGTCGGCTTTATATGCGATTGAAGAGGGGGCGCTGGAGGCAGTGACAGTTACACATGCGTTAATCGCAGGTGCCGAGGCATATGGGGCGAATGTTCTCACTCAGACGCGAGTGCTTGGGTTTGTAACCCAGAATGGAAAGGTGACCGGAGTCGAAACAACAAAAGGCATCATCGATGCCGACATCGTCGTATTGGCAGCCGGGACAGGCATCACGAAGCTGACAGAGATGCTCGAGGTGTCCCTGCCAATAGAGGCCTCGCCTGCCATTTTCATCCGTTACAAGTCACAACCCAACCTCGTGCGCACCCTAATCTCCAGCCCTGAAATGGAAGTGCGGCAAAGTTCAGATGGTGCGTTGCTGGCGGCAGAAGATTACCTGGACGACACCATGGACAATCAGCCGGCAGCGATAGCGCTTCGAACTGCCAAGGCAATCCAGAACCAGCTCCATGGTGTTGTTTCCATAGAACCGGAATGGGCTTGTGTCGGACTCAGGCCCATGCCTGTCGATGGCATCCCCGTGATCGGTTATCTACCAAAAGTGGGCGGCGTCTATGTGTGTGCAATGCACCCTGGAATTACTTTGGCGGCGGTAGTGGGACGCCTTGTCAGCGAGGAAATCATCGATGACAAGGCGTCCAGTGCCCTTTGCCCATGCCGCCCCGATCGATTCTTCCAAGCGTAGGAGATCCTTTTGTGAGACAGCAATCGGCCAAAAGCAGTCATTGATCATCTACAAGATCAGGCCTGTTCTGCGCTTGAATGCGCAGCAACGTGTACCGGCCCACCTCGCTGGAGTTGTTGAATCTAATGGCTCTTCGCCAAAGTTTGCAGCAGAAGGGTACCGAAGATACGACATTGAATATTGCGGTGCAGTCAGCTGATTTCTGAAGCTGGCAGGTGTGTCGTTGAGGACGAAATGTGCTGTTGATTTCTCACTGCATGTTAGAATTCGTGCGAATTTGGGGGCGAAGCGATCTATGGATAAGCACCAACTAGACAAGCTCATTGAAGAAACCTTTCAGTCGCTTACACCGACACTTCAGCGCGCAGCGCGCTTCATTCTTGACCATCCCAACGAAGTTGCCTTGCAGTCGATGCGCACGGTGGCGGGTATGGCCAAGTTGCAGCCTGCGTCGATGCTGCGGCTGGCCCGGCAGTTAGGTTTCGGTGGTTATGAAGAGCTGCGCGATTGTTTTCGGCGCTGGCTGACCGAGCGCGATTCGATGTTCACTCAGCGCGCTGACGCTCTGCGCAAACGCTCGAAGGGCGATCAGAATACCGGGCTGATCAGTGAGATGTTAAGTGCCGAGCAGGCCAACCTGGAAGACACGTTCAGCCCTGAACGTTACGAGCAGATTCTTGCGGCACATGCGTTGCTGACCAACGCCAGGCACATCTACGTTGTTGGCTTGCGCAGTCTTTTCCCCGCAGCGTATTACTTCAGTTATGTCTGTGGCATGTTTCTCAATAACACCACCTTGCTCAGCGGCATTGGCGGAGCGTTCGCCGATGAGTTACGGCGCATTGGCCCGGAAGACGCCTTGGTGGTGTTCAGCTACCACCCCTATGCTCAGGATGCGTTGCGTGCAGTACAGTTTTCCCGCGAGCACGGGGCCAAAATCGTTGCGGTCACCGATAGCCCGGTATCGCCGGTAGCGTCACCTTCCGATGTGTTGATCGTGGTTCGCAACGCCACGCCATCGCTTTTCCCTTCGGTGGTTCCAGCGCTGGCGGTGTCCCAGACGCTCGCGGCCTTGCTGGTCGCCAACGGCAGTGAAGACAGCCTCCAGAAAATCGCCAACAGCGAAGCACAACTCAAGCAATTCAGCGTTTACGTCGAATAAACCTGTCAAGCACCTCCCTCTAGAGGTGCTTGACCTGGCTTCAGGGCTGCAGGCGATTGTATTTTTTCAGGATCGCCTTCAATTCGCCGTGGGGCAGGGCGTATGACGTGTAACCATTGATACCGGTCATATCGCGAGCCGCTACCAGGGCATTGGTGATGGCTTCTTCTGTCGCCTGTACGGTGGCATTAAACACCGGGTCAATTTTGTCGTTCGGGAACTGGGTGACCGTGACCGGATTTTCTTCTTCGACATCGTTGATGGCGTCACCTGTCGAGAACGACACGATGATGTCACCCGAGCCATTCCCTGCAAACGAACCCATACGTGCCAGCCCCATCGAGGCGCGTTTGGCGATGCGGTTCAACTGGGTACTCAGCAGCGGTGCGTCAGTGGCGACTACGATGATGATCGAGCCCTGATCCTTACTTGGCGCACCCCCATCGCCGCTTTTTTGGCAATGCGGTGTCTTGTCGGTTTCTGCGACACCCGGCTGGAAACAGCCCAGCCATTTTTCAGCCAGCTCCTGGCCGACCGGCGCACCCGCTACGCGCAAGGTGTCGCGCTGCCCGGTGTTGCATTGCACCAGCACACCCACGGTGTACGACTTGCCATCGACCTCAACCACACGCGATGACGTACCGATGCCGCCCTTGAAGCCGAAGCACACCATGCCAGTGCCGCCGCCTACGTTGCCTTCCTGCACCGCGCCGCCCTTGGCCACTTCGATTGCCTTGATCGCATGCGCCTGCTTGACGTGCAAGCCTTCAATGTCATTGAGGCGACCGTCCCAGGTTTCCGCCACCACCGGCCAGATCGCGTTGCCGAACGTCCTGGCCGACCATTCGGTAATCCCCGCATATACCGGACCGATGGCATTGGTGTTGGAAATGCCGATCGGGCCGTACACCAGGCCGAAATCCTGTAGATACGATTGCCCGGTCATTTCGCCGTTGCCGTTCAGGTTGAAGAACCCGCCGTTCACCGCTTGCACCGACGCCTTGCCACGGGGGATGACCATGGTCACCCCGGTGTGTATCGGGCCTTTCCCTGGTACCAGTTTGCCCTCGCCACTGTTGAGGGTGACCTGGCCGACTTCCACGCCGGCGACGTCGGTAATGGCGTTGAGTTTCCCCGGCGTCCCTTCAAAGGGAATGCCCAGGTCCCGGGCACGTGGTGGTTCAGCAGCCAGCGCGGCCTGACTGATCAGGGCGGCACCGCAGGCCAGGAGCACAGAGTTCAGATAACGGTGATTCATAGCTATGCCTCTTGTGGTTGTCATTGAATGGCGAGCGTTTCATCCAGCGCCACGGCGAGTGTGTCGACCGCGAAAGCCAGTTGTTCCGGAGTGCTGATATAGGGCGGGGCGAGCAACACGTGATCCCCCGTGACGCCATCGACCGTACCGCCGCCGGGGTAGCACAGCAGGCCGTGTGTCTGGGCGGCCTGTTTGATTTTTGCGTGCAGGCGCAAGCCCGGCGCGAACGGCCGGTTACCATCGCGGTCCTGCACCAGTTCGATGGCCCAGAACAGGCCACGGCCGCGAATATCACCCACATGGGAGTGCTTGCCGAAGCGCTCGTCGAGCAGCCCGCCAAGCAGTTCGCCGCTGCTGCGCACGGTGGCGCAGAGGTTCTGTTCGATGATTTCCTGTTGCACCGCCAGGGCCGCGGCGCAGGCGATTGGATGGCCGACGTAGGTGTGACCATGCTGGAAGCTGCCACTGCCGCGACTGATGGTTTGCACCACTCGGTCGCTGGCCATTACGGCGCCAATCGGTTGAAAACCTCCGCCGAGGCCCTTGGCCAGAATCAGCAGGTCAGGCACTACGCCTTCCTGTTCGAAGGCGTGATAGCTGCCGGTTCGGCCGATGCCGCACATTACTTCATCGAGAATCAACAACACGCCATAGCGGTCACAGACTTCACGCATCCGCGCCAAATAACCCGGCACTGGCGCTACCGCGCCGGAGGTCGCACCCACCACCGTCTCGGCGACAAACGCCGCCACGGAATCGGGACCCAGATCAAGAAAGGTATGTTCCAGTTCCAGGCCCAGGCGCTCGATATAGTCAGCGTCGCTTTCATCGGCCAGGCGATAGCGAAAGGCGAAGCAGGGTGAGACCTGGGTGGTCTTCATCAGCAACGGTTCATACAACGTCCGCCGTGGCAGATTGCCGCCGATGGCAAGCGCACCGAGGGTGTTGCCGTGATAGCTCTGGCGGCGGGACACGAAGTGACAACGCTGAGGCTGGCCGTTCTCAACGTGGTACTGGCGCGCCATTTTCAGTGCGGTTTCCATGGCTTCCGAGCCGCCGGACAGAAAGTACACGTTGCCCAGCGTTGAGGGACTTTTTCCGGCCAGCAGGCTGGCGAGTTGTTCCGCCGGCTCGCTGCTGAAAAAACTGGTGTGGGCATAGTCCAGCGTTTCCATCTGACGCTTCATCGCCGCGATGACCTTCGGATGCTTGTGGCCCAGGCACGACACAGCCGCACCGCCGGAGCCATCGAAGTAGTGCTGGCCGGTGGCATCAATCAAGTAGCAGCCCTCGCCACGCACGGCGAGGGGCAACGTCAGGGCAGGATTTCGGTGAAAAATATGAGTCATACGGACACTTCCTTGGCGTCACCCGTCATGGGGATTTAACGCGACTAGTCTCGGTTGTTTGATTTTTTAGATTGATGAAACAAATGGTTTATTTTCAGGCGTGGCAAAGGGTTCAGGGCTGCGCAGCGACGTCCCAAGGAACGCCTTAAGTCGTTCGCTGGCAGGCGAGCGGAACAGCTTCGCGGGCGCGCCTTGCTCCTCGATCCGGCCCTGGTGCAGGAAGATCACCTGGCTGGAGACCTCGCGGGCGAAGCTCATTTCATGGGTGACCATGATCATGGTGCGGCCCTCGCTGGCCAGGTTCTGGATGACCGTCAGCACTTCGCCGACCAGTTCGGGGTCAAGGGCGGACGTCGGTTCGTCGAGCAGGATCATTTCCGGTTCTACGGCCAGCGCCCTGGCAATCGCGACCCGTTGCTGCTGACCTCCGGAGAGCTGCGACGGGTAGCTATGGGCGAACCGCGCCGGGGCCATTTGCACCTTGTTCAAATAGTGCAGGGCCTTTTCCGTGGCTTCGGCCCGGCTCAGTTTCTGCACGCGCATGGGCGCGGCGATGACGTTTTCCAGCACGCTCAGGTGCGCCCACAAATTGAAACTCTGAAAAACCATCGATAGCTGTGTGCGTAGGCGTTGCAGCTGGCGCGCATCCCTGGCCTGCAGGCTGCCGTCACGCGTACGCTTCATGGCGATGGGCGTGCCATCCCAGATGATCTCGCCGGACTGCGGTTGCTCCAGTAGGTTCAGGCAGCGCAGGAAGGTGCTTTTGCCTGAGCCGCTGGAGCCGATCAAGGTGATCACGTCACCGGCATTGGCGGTTAGCGAAACACCCTTTAGCACCTCGTGCTGACCGTAGCGTTTGTGCAGGTCGTTGACCTGGAGTTTGGACATGTCGTTCACCTTTGCAGCCATGCCTGGCTGTCTTGTCATGGATGGGTTGACCGAGGGCGCAGGTACGCCAGCCATTTGTTTTCTGCGAGGCGAAACAGCAGGAAAACCAGGCCAGTGAACACGGCGTAGAGCACCAGTGCGGCGATGTAGGCTTCGTAAGGCGAGGCGTAGCGCATGCTGATCGAGCGGCCGACACCCGCGAGGTCGAGCAAGGTGATGCTGGACGCCAGCGCGGTGCAGTGCAGGGTCAGCACTACTTCGTTGCTGTACGCCGGAATTGCCCGGCGCATCGCGCCCGGCAGGATGATGTGGCGCATCTGCGTCCACCGGCTCATGCCCATGGCACGGGCGGCTTCGATCTCGCCGTGAAAGGTTTTCTGAATGCAGCCCGCCAGGATTTCAATGGTGTAGGCCGCGGTGTTCAAACCAATCGCCAGCCACGCGCAGATGTAAGCCTCGCGCAGGTACGTCCAGGCCCAACTGGAGCGGATCCAGCCGATCTCGGCGAGGCCGAAATAGATGATGTAGATCTGCACCAGCAGCGGTGTCCCGCGAAACAGGTAGGTGAACAACCAGACCGGCGTTCGCAACAGCGGGTTGCTCGACACGCGCAACAACGACAGGGGAATCGCCATCACCAGGCCGAGCCCCAGGGATGTGATGAACAACTCGACCGTCAGCAGCAGGCCTGTGGTACGGGTACCGTCTCCCCACAGGAACAGCGCCAGGTTATCGAACACGACATGCCAGTTCATAGGGTGATCTCCTTGCTGCCAGCGGCATAGTGCGCAGCGATAAACCTGAGGGCGACGACCGAGACCGTGCTCAGAAGCAGATAAATGAGCGCCGCGACGATCAGCAATTCCAGGCCGTGGCCGGTGGCTTTACCGGCCGAGCGTGAAAGGAAAATAAGCTCATTGAGGCTGACCATCGACGTGATGGCAGTCGCCTTGAGCATCACCAGCCAGTTGTTGCTGATGCCGGGCAGGGCGAAGCGCATCATTTGCGGTACGACGATATGCATCTGGACTTGCAACCTGTTGAAGCCAAATGCCTGTGCCGATTCCGCCTGGCCCTTGTCGACCGCCAGGAAGGCACCACGAAAGGTCTCGGCGAGGTATGCCGAATAGATCACCCCAAGAATGATGACGCTGGCAGCGAAGGCATCGATATCGATCGCCTGAAAACCCATGCGCTGACCCAGCAGGTTCAGTGCGGTCTGCCCGCCGTAGTAGAGAAACAACAACCAGACAAAGTCCGGTGCACTGCGCATCACCGACGTGAAGGCGGTGGCGGGCCAGGCCAGCCAGCGGTGTTTTGAGAGCTTGGCGTTGGCGACCAGCAGACCCAGCACCAACGCTACGGCAAAAGAAAACACGCCGACTTTGATCGTGACCAGGGCGCCCGCAAGGATGCTGTCCGCATATCCATAAAGCATGTTCGTATTCTCACTGTTCAAAGAGGGGCGCAGGCGTGCAAATCAACGGCAGCTCGCGTGCGTACTCGTGGGGCGCAAGGTCGCTGTCCAGATAGCGTGCGAACTTGTGACCCTGATACACCGCCGCAGCGATCGTGCCCGGCGCCAGGCTGTCGCCAATCAGGCTGACCGTACTGATGCCCGCTTCGCTCAGCGCAGCCCCCTGGCCGAGCAACGCTTCATGCAGTTCATCCCTTGGCAGGCGGGCGGTGACGTTAATCAGCGACTGACAGGCCAGCACCTGTGTGCGACCGCTGATCTCGCAACGCAGATGCACGCGACCAGACTCAAAGCGGGTGATGTTGTGATGCCGGACCAGATCAACCTCCAGCGTCATCAGGCGCTTTAGGATGTGGGTCGATTCGAGGGTGTTGCCAGCCCAACTGGCGATCTGCAGGGCAGGGGTGACCAGGGTCACTTTCAGGCCCAGTTCGACGCAGCGTTCTGCCAGGACATTGCCCATGTAGTAATGGTCGTCATCGAAAATGACCACCTGACCCTCCGGAAGATGCCCTGCCATCAGGTCATCCGGCGTGTACACGCCGGGAGAATCAAAACCGGGGATGGCCCAGCCATTTGCCCTGCCGATGCCATCGCGACGCCAGTAGGCACCGGTGGCAATCGCAACGTGGCCCGCGCCAAATTCGAGGATATCGCTGGCGCTCATCGGGCTCATGCGGTAGATGCTGACATTGGTCATGGGTAATAACTGGCCCATACGCCATTCGCGAACCCGCCCCCATTCGCGCAGACCGGGCAGGCAGGATTCGCGCAAAACCCGTCCACCCAACTCTGCGCCGGCTTCGGCCAGGTGCACCTCATAGCCGCGCTTGGCAGCGGCCAATGCGGCCTCCAGCCCTGCCGGTCCGGCGCCGACGACCAATAATGTCTTGTCGGACCCGCGGACCGGAATTTTTTCCGGGTGCCAGCCGCGCCGCCACTCCTCCCCCATTGTTGGATTTTGAGTGCAGCGCAGGTTGGAGCTGGAATAGTCACTGGACACACAGATGTTGCAGCCGATGCATTCGCGAATGTCATCGGTGCGGCCCTCGTTGATCTTGTTCGGAAGGAACGGGTCGGCAATCGAAGGTCGGGCCGCGCCGATGAAATCCATCACGCCGCGGCGAATCTGGCTGACCATGGTGTCTGGCGAGGTGAAACGGCCTACGCCCACCACCGGTTTGCTGGTCAGGGATTTGACGAACGCGGTGTGTTCTTCCTGATAACCCTCCTGTTTGAACCGCGAGGTCACGCTGTCGTTGGCCCAGCTGCTGACGTTGACGTCCCACAGATCGGGTAGTTCAGCGAGCATGGCGATGATGTCGCGGCCTTCTTCGGCGCTGACGATGCCATCCGGCCCCAACAACTCTTCGACGCCAAGGCGCACGGCGACGGCGCAACGGTCACCCACAGCGTCCTTGGTGTCCTCGATCAGTTCGCGAAGGAGCCGCACGCGGTTTTCCAGGCTGCCGCCGTACTCGTCGCAGCGATCATTCCTGCGCCGCTGCAAAAAGTGCATCGGCAAGCCGATGTCATGGGAGGCGTACACGTAGACAATGTCGAACTCGGCGCGTTTGGCGCGTAGTGCAGCCTGGCGATGCCACTGGCGCAGTTCGCGAATGTCACTTTTGCTCATGGCGCGGGTCTGCACCGGCGCGTTGAAAGTGATGGGGCGGTGCGAAGGGCCAATGGGTATCTCGCGGCTGTCGTAGTTCGCGCATGAAGGGCCGTGGTGCATGATTTCGATGCCGGCCAGCGCGCCGTATGCGTGGACGGCTTCGGTCATCAGCGCCAGGGCCGGTATGTCGAGGTCGCTCCAGAGGCGACCCTCGTGAAAAGGTGAGCAATCGCTGCTCGGATGGATTTCGACTTCTTCGGTACAGATCACGCCCCAACCGCCTTCGGCTTTGATCCGACGCAGTTGCGCGAGCCCGCGCGGTTGCGTCCAACCCATGCCGTTGCAGTGCGGCACTTGGAAAAAGCGATTCTTCGCCGTGACCGGACCTATCTTCACAGGCTCGAAAAGGATGTTGAAACGTGGATCGCGAGACACGGCAAAACCCTCCGGCTGATCACGCAGCCGCGTTGTTCTTATTGTTCGGACTAACGGGTTAAAGGTGCAGAAGCAGCCGATCAACGCTCGATCGCTCCTGCACAGACAGGCGCCGGTAGCGCCTGCCGACGATCAAAGGATCGGGATGTCGAAGTACTTTTTGCGCAGTGTTTCGTAAGTGCCGTTGGCGATGATTTCCTTGAGCGCCTTGTCCATAGCCAGGCGCAGATCGTCGTCTTCCTTGCGCAGGCCGATGCCCTGGCCGTCACCGAAGTACCGCGGGTCGTTGAGCTGTTGCCCGACCAGCGCAAACCCTTGGCCATTCGGTTTCTTCAGGAACCCTTCGACGCCCGGAATGGTGTCTTGCAACGTGGCGTCCAGCCGGCCGTTTTTCAGGTCCATAAAGGCTTCTTCCAGCGACGGGTAGCTGACGATCTCGGCCCCGCCCTTGGCGAGTACTTCATTGGCGAATTTTTCGTGGGTGGTTTCGCGCTGCACGCCGATGCGTATGCCTTTGAGTGTCGCGGGTTGCGCCGCGTCAAAATGCGCCCCGGCCTTGGCGATCAGTTGCACCCAGGAGGTGTAGTACTTGTCGGTGAAACCGATTTTTTGTTTGCGTTCCGGCGTGATCGTCATCGAGGCGACAATCGCGTCGTACTTGTTGGCCAGCAGCGCCGGGATCATCCCGTCCCAATCCTGAATCGCCCACGTACAGCGGGCCTTCATTTGCTCACAAAGAGCGTTGGCGATGTCGACGTCGAAGCCCCTCGGTTTGCCGTCCGGTCCGATTTCATTGAACGGACTGTAGGCGCCCTCCGTCGCCAGGCGAATGTCCTGCCAATCCCTGGCCTGGGCGGTCAGTGCCGCGAGACTCAACACAACAGCCAATACACCGTGCAGCTTCTTCATGTCTACGTTCCTCGGAGAGTGATGGTGGTCAGTCGTTCAGGGTTTCAGCCAGTGCCGCGTCGAGTAATTCAATGGCTTCGTCACACAGGTTTTTGTTGATCATCAAGGGCGGCATCAAGCGCACGGTGCTGACACCGCAGGTCAATAGCAGCAAGCCCTTGCGGTAGGCGGTATGCAGCAAACGGTCGGCGAAAGCCTTGGCCGGCTTGCGGGTGGTGCGGTCGGTAATCAGCTCGATACCGATCATCAGGCCCTTGCCACGCACCTGGCCGATCAGGTCCGGGTAGCGTTGTTGCAATTCGCCGAGACGGCCCATCAAGTACTCGCCCATCTGCGCGGCGTTCTCCATGAAACCGTTTTCGACCAGCTCCAGCGTCGCCGACGCCGCAGCACAGCACAGTGGGTTGCCGCCGTAGGTGTTGCCGTGGGCGCCGCGCTTCCACTGTTGCATGATGGTTTTTTTCGCCGTGACCAGGCCGATCGGCAGCCCCGAGCCGAGGCCTTTGGCGAGGGTGATGATGTCTGGCTTCAGGCCCCAATGCTCGCAGGCGAACATCTTGCCGGTGCGCCCTGCACCCGATTGCACTTCATCGGCAATCAGCAGGATGCCGTGGCGATCACATAACGCGCGCAAGCCTTCAAGAAACCCGTCCGGCGGTACCAGGTATCCGCCTTCACCCTGAATCGGTTCCAGCAGAATCGCTGCCACTTCATTGGCCGGAACGTTGCTCTGGAACAACACGTTTTCCAGGTAGTTGAGCACGGCCGCACCCTGATCCTCACCCGCCAGCAGCGGTCGGTAGTTGTTCGGATAAGGAATGTGCGTGACGCCCGGCATGCTCGGAAAGAACCCCGCCTGTTGCGTGTACTTGCTTGCCGTGAACGCCAGTGAACCCATGGTGCGGCCGTGGAACCCGCCGATGAAACCGATGAACCGCGAACGCCCGGTGACGTAGCGGGCCAGCTTGATCGCGCCCTCAACGGCCTCGGTGCCGGAGTTGCAGAAGAACGTCATGGCCGGCTCACCGAAAGGCGACAGGCGATTGAGGGTCTCTGCCAGGTGCACCTGTTCTTCGTGCCAGTAATCGGAGGAAATGTGCAGGAATTTGTCCGCTGCATCCTTCACGGCCTGGACCACTTTCGGGTGGCTGTGGCCGGTGGAGCACACTGCGATGCCGCTGGCGAAATCGATAAAGCGATTACCGTCCACATCCCAGACCTCGGCGCCTTTGCCATGGCTCATCACGAATGGGTAATCGCGCGGATAGGACGGTGAGACGACGGCGCTGTCCCGCTCGATCATAGCGAGGGAGTTGGGGCCGGGAAGTGCGGTGAGCAGATGCTTGTTGTGGTTGTTATGCACGTGCGTTGTCCTCTGTAAATACTATGGAGCGGGGGGTTACTCGACACGAGTCTGGGATTGTTCTCGCAGGTACTGTGGCAAGTAGTAAAACGATGCAATGGCTTTCCCGGTGTTGCCCGATCCCTTCCAGCCACCAAATGGCTGATAGCCAGGCCAGGCACCGGTCGTGGCCCCTTGCGGACGATTGGCGTAAGTGACGCCAGCCTCGATAGTGTCGAAGAACAGGTCGGTTTCCTTTTCGTTGCCGTAGAAGCCTGCGGTCAGTCCGTACTGGCTTGCGTTGGCCAGTTGAAGGGCGGTATCAAGGTTTTTAACGCGGGCGAGCATCACAATCGGCAGGAACATTTCGACGGTCCACAGCGGGTGATCAAGCGGTGCTTCTGCCAGCGTTGGTGCGCAATAGAAACCGGCGACGTACGACTCACTCTTGAGCTGTTCGCCGCCGGTGATCAAGCGTGCGCCGTGCTCTTGCAGTTGCGTGCTGTAGGCGGCGAAATCGTCATAGGCCTTGCGAGTGGAAACCGGGCCCATCCAGTTCCCGGGCACAGCCGGGTCGCCGATCTGGATGGCGTGGATTTTCTCCGTGAGCAGCGCGATCAATGAGTCCGCGACCTGTTCTTCGACGTAGATGCGTGACAATGCCGAGCACTTTTGCCCTTGCATGCCGAAGGCTGAACGAAGGATGCCCAACGCTGCCCGTTCGAGATCGCCGTGGCGACTGACGATGACCGCATTCTTGCCGCCCATTTCAGCAATGCAGGGCCGTGGATGGGCTTTGTCGAGTTGAGCCCGCGTAATCCGCATGCCCACCTCATAGGAGCCGGTGAAGGTGATACCGGCCGTGCGCGAATGCTCGACCAAGGCTTGCCCGGCGAGGCTGCCGCTGCCGTTGAGGTAGTTGAAAACACCGTCGGGAATGCCGGCGTCGCGAATGCATTCAGCCAGCAGGATGCCGGACCACGGCGTTTCACTGGCGCCCTTGAGCACCACGGTATTGCCCGTCACCAGCGCGGCACTGGTGGGGCCGCCGGCGAGGGCAAACGGGAAGTTGTAAGGCGCAATCACGGCCCATACACCGTAGGGTTTGAGCACGCTGCGATTGGTGCTGGTGAAGTCGTCCAGCGGGTCGTTGGGCAGGGTGTGATCGAAGCCGTTATTTTGCTCCATCAAGTCGCAGTAATGGTCGAAGAACACTGCGGTTTCCTGCACTTCACCCAAGGCTTCCATACGGTTCTTGCCGGTCTCAAGGCTGACAGCAGCGGCGATCCGGTAAACCCGGTCTTCGATCAGTCGCGCTACCTTGCGCAACAGTTCGATCCGGGTTTTCCAGGGTGTGGCACGCCAGGCCGGAAAGGCGTTATGGGCCGCTTTCATGGCGGTGTCGACGTCCTCTTCCCGTGCCATGTGGAATCGCCCCAACAACCAGTATTGGTCGATCGGACTGCGTTTTTCGATCTTCTGCGGGCTGAACACCTGCTTGCCGTCGATGAACAGCCCGTAATCGCGTCCGAGGTCGTGTTTGAGCGCAGCCAGCGCCCGCTCGAATTGATCGTGCAACTCAGAGGGCGGGTTGAACATCGTGGAATAGGTCAGCTTGAAATCGCTCATTATTATTTTCCTCGAGTGCCTGCCGGCACGGCGACTTGGGGTGAAGGGTTGACCTAATAATTCATCTGAATCATTTTGTAGTCAATAGATACATGTGGATTATTTCTGCGATCAGTGCAATGCGCTCAGTCATTCAAAGGGCTGCAAGCTCGGGAGTGGACACATTGTGTGAGCTTTTTTTGTGCCATCGTTACGTGCACGGAAGCAGGCCTTCAATCACAGAGCAAAGAGCTTTTCAGGCGAATGAAGTAAGGCTGCTTTTTCTTCGGATTATCAGGATCCTTGACCCACTCATACCAACCCTCTGCTACAACAAGTGCCCGGCCATTTGGCCAGAGCTGCTTGAAGAACTTGCCGGTGGTCACTGTTTCAACCCTGGCGTTGATCGGATCAGGACGTTTGCCTTTGGCCCAGGAGGGCGCCCCCCAGTGGACGCGTTGAACTGGCAGGCTTCAATTCACTGGGAAGGTCGCAATGAGTTGTTGTTCATTGGCTTGCAACGAGGCGCACACTACAAGATTCAGGTGCACGAACTCCTCCCAACTGTAGAGTTGGGCGTAACGTTCGCCGTATTGCCGGTCCACACGGCAGATGGAGGGGCGTTCGTTGTAGATACTGCAACGTTTGTCCGTTGCTTCATAATGCCGGCACGTGCCATCGCCGCGGTCGAGAAATTGGGTTTCCGGTGCCATATTGACGTGCTGACAACACAGGCCACATTGGGTGCAGGGGAAGGCGTCCACGGTGAGCAATACCTTGTACCTGGAGAAACGCCCGCGCCAGTGCGCGGGCGTGGTGGAGTTTATGCTACCGGAGTGTCCAGGCTGGGTTTTTGTCCGCTCGCCACAGCAGCGACATCCTGGATGCGCTTCTTGGTCGACAGGACCAGGTTGCCATCCTTGTCGAGGATCGCGGTGTCGATCATCGCTTTGATTAATTGTGCAAATTTTACTGAGGCAAATACTGCTTCTTTGCTCTCTTTGGAGAAACTGCGGTAATCCACCCCTTCCTGTTCAATGACCTTTTTCAGCTCGCCTACGCTTCGGCGTAATTGCGAGCTGATTTTTGAAAAGGTGCTGTTTGCCAGTGACGTCACTTTCTCGATTGCGGTGAGCTTGCTGGCCATCAATTCGGCCTGGTCGCGCAAGGTGCGAGCCTGTTCCATATTGCCGCGAGCGGTGTTCAGCGCCTCTTCGCCCTTATTGCCCAGAACATGGCCGAAGATCGCCAACGCCGGACCCGCCACGATGCCGCCCAGCACCATCATGCCACCAGCCATACCATAGCCACCGGCTGCCAGTGAGCCGCCACCCAGCCAGGCCAGTGTTGCGTTTGTGGCGGCTACACCGCCCAGGGAGGAAATCGCAGTGCCAGTACTGGCAGTGGCCAAGAGCATGGTGCCGTTGTAGGCACCGAAAGCAAGCGCTGCACCACCGCCCATGCCTGCACCCAGTCCGAGTCCGGCATCCTTAAGGGCCTGGTAGTCCTGACGCAGCCCAGTAAAGGTCTTGCCGGTGAAGTCGCCAGCGTTGAGTTTGTCCAATTCGGGGCTTTGCGACAGCTCGACGTTTTTCAGCCGCTCAAAAGTGTCGATGAACTCTGCAACCACCCCATTGAACGCGCGCAGTTTGCGCTGACCATAATCTTCCAGGGTGGTATTGGTTTTCTGGCGTTGATCTTCCACTTTCTGGTTGGCGTCATTCACCAGTGTGCGGGCATCGTTGTTCAGGTCTTTGGCGCTGCTATGGTCCATGGCGCCGCTGACGCCTTTCGCGGCACCGTACAATCCGGCGGCGGCTGCAACTGCACCAATGATCAGTGGAATTGGCATGCTCTGTTTCCTTACTCGAGGATGATCGAAATGGTTTTGCTGACTTCCTGATTCAGCGTTTCAGCACGCTCGAGCAGGTCGTCAAAAATGAAGTCTTCCAAACGATGGTGCTGTTGAAATTCCTTGAGCAGCGCCCATTCAATGCTGGAAATATGCCCGTCGCGCAGTGACACCAGCAGCAACTCGAATAGAATCACTTTGGGGGCTGAGGGCAACTCGAATGACTTGCCTTTCAATATTTCCTTAAGCACGGTGGTCGCGGCTTGCACACGTGTTTCTGGATTGCCGGCCTTGGTTACGGGGTACGTTTTCAGTACGTCGATCAAGCGGCTTTTTACGCTGATCGAGTCGCCAAAGAACGCCATGAAATCCGTCAGGTCCGAGCGTTTGCCAACCGACTTTTCAAGGTCGGCGATCAATTCGCATTCTTGCTCGCCTTCCTGGATTGTCAGTGCATCCAGATTGGTACCGGAGGTAAGTGCTTCCGCACTCTTGCCGTCCCACAGTAGAGGTTTATCGGCAATTGACAGCAACCTGGCCAGGTCCAGTAAATGATGTTTGTCCGCGTCGGACAGCAGTTTGATCAACATCGGTGAGTCGTCCTTTTTGAAGCACGCAAGGTGATTAAAGAGTCAGGGGGCTGTCCGAGTCCATGAAGTCGTCGAACTCGGTGATCGATTGGAAATGCAGCTGTTGTCCGAGCAATCCGGCGTACAGATTGATAGCTGCCGCTACGTCGTTGACGTTGCTGCTGGCAATGCCAGTGGTGGAAAACAGCTGTTGGGTCGCCTTTTGCAGTTGCGGGATTTCGCTTTGAGTAAAAGCTTCCAGCCGAGCTTGTTCCTCTGCGATCTGCTCGCGGGCAGCGGCCTCGATGGCCTGTACGCGCGCCAGGTGCATGCGGGAGCGTTCCACACCTTGGGCGGCTTCCAAGGCGACGTGATAGAACATCGATGACAAGGTGTAGCCGATCATCCCGCCAATCGCGGCGCCGACGAAGGGGATCGGAATCGCCACCTGGCCGAGCGCAGCCATCATGCTGCTGGAGAGCATGCCTGCGCCTTTTTCGCCCACCTCGTGCAGTAACTGAGCTTCGCTGATTTCGTCATTGACGTAGCGCTTGATCGAGTCGCCTAGAGACAGGCAGATATCGACGACCATCGCTGGAGCATTGGTCTTCGACAGCGTGCGCATGGTCTGACTGCTGGATTGCTGCAGACCACCTTTGATAGCAGCACCAACAAAAGCCGTACCGTAGCCGAGAGCGGCGGCTTTGGTGGTATCTACGGCCAGGTCCTGCACGGCTTCACCCAGCTGTTTCTTGTCCAGGGCGACACTGAAGATGTTAGCCATGAGAGAAATGGAGCCGCCGATAACCGCGCCGACTTTCGCGCCCTCGACACCCGCACGGTGACTGGTGCGGCCGATATCCTTAAGGGTCTCGCCCTTTGGATTTTTCACGTAATCGACGGCCTGCTCGGTGCTGATACCCAGGTCGACGATATCTTCACGCTCCAGCTTGTCGAATTTGCTGGCGCGCTCACGGAATTTTTCGGCGAGCTCGGTCTTGCCTTCCCGCTCAGCTGTTTCAGCATGCTTGCGCAGGCCAGCGGCACGTCTGCGGCAGTAGATTCGAGCGTCGTCTACCTGCTCGCTGGGCAGTTCGAGTTTCTTTCCAAAATACTTGCTGTACTTGTGGTCCTCGTGGCTGACCTGATTGGCTACGCGGTTGCCATTGGCCTCCAGCTTGGTCTGTGCTTCGTAGATGATGTTGCCCTTGGCATCCACTCGTACGCGGTCGACCGCTTCGCGGTACTTGCCGTCGGTGTGGATACCGTAGCGGTTCAAGTCATCGCTGCGAATCGTGCGCTCACCGGACTTGTTGATGATGGCTTCAGCGTTGTCGCGGCTGGTGCTGGCCACTTCTGCGGCCCAACCTGCACGATGTTTGATGCCAGTGCCCTCGGTGCTGATGCCCTTGAGGCCTTTGCTCAGGGTTTTCCCAACTTCATTGTCGACGCCGGTGAACCCCTTGATGTACTCGGCATTGGCACTGCCAAAACGGCTGACCACCTCACTAGTGGCCAAGGCCGTGGCGGTCTGGGCGATATCCGTTTGAGTCAAGTCATGATGGGCATCTGGGTTGTAGGGTTTCATTTAGACTCCTGGCAGGCATAAGTCGGGGTGTAAAGCTCGACCATCTTGTTGAGTTTTTCAGTGATGGACTGGGTCCAGCAGGTCGGTTGGTGAAGATGAATACTTTCGCCGAGGCCGAAGACCCACCAGAAGGTCTCCTGGTCATCCGGTACGCGGGCCTGCAGCCGTTGCCAATCAGTTCCTGGCAGGGGTGTAAGAGTTTGTTCGGCGCTCAGCGGCGTCTCTTTCAGCAGCCAGGCAATTGTCGGGGCTACGTCGGCAATCATTGAGTGTTGCGCGACCGGGCCGGTGCTGTTAAAGCCGCCGCCGTGGAGGTAATGATCGATTTCGAAGCCAGGCTGATCTTGTGCCGCTACTTCCAGGCACGTCGCTTGTTGGATGCGATGCAAGGCAAATTGGCGCACGTCGCTGTAACCCACGACCGTGCCCAGGAGATAGCTCACCGAATGTCGTGAAACCATCCCGGCGGGATGGATGCGCAAACATTTGTCATTGCCCTTGCTGCGGCTCTGGTACACGATTTCAAGTTGTCGTGCTTCGAGCAGCGCTGTGGCGACCTGGGACCACACGGCATCGTTCACTGCTGCCGGTTGCAGTGCTTTACCATTGGGCAGGGCACGTACGCGCTTTGCCCAGTGCGCCAGGGTGTTGTGCTGCAAGCTCTGAAGTTGACGTTGTGCCAACTCGAAATGGGGGGCTAGCAATTTCAATACACAGGGTGGCAGTAGTTTGCCCAAGTGGCTTTCGGCCAGGGCGAACGCCAGTGCTGTTGGCGTATCGAGAGCTGGCAGATCGAATTGCGGCGTATCCTTGGGAAAACTCCAGCGATAAGGACGTTGGCTTTCGTCACAGAGCAAAGGAAAGTCCAGGCCTAGCCGCCCGGTCAGGTCACGTTGCAGGGTGCGCAGGTCGAGGTCGAATTGTTCGGCCTTGAGTTTTTGCAACAGCTGCGCTGTGGAGATACTGCGCGGTTCGCGTGGGATCAGGCGTAGCAGGGCCAAGTGCCTGAACAGCCGGTCTTTTGGATCTGACATAGGACGACAATGCTCGAATCAACCTTGATGGCTCGCAGGCGCTGGGCGACTTGCAAGCATTTCCATTGATGGCGTTTTAACACTAACCGCCTGTCTAGCCAAGGGCAGTCTGCCATCACTGTGTTTGCATCACGCGACGCCTGAGGGAGGGTTGCGATGCTTTTCGCGCTCAAGTTCTTTCTTCAATTCCTCAAACGCTTGGTTATTTTTCATCACGACCACACCGACAACTACGCCGATGGCAAAGCAGGCTAGAGCCTTCATAGATGACACCCCACGCTGGAAAATAGACGTTGAAGCCATCCTCTATAGGTGAAGCGACAGGCAGTGTCGTGTGCCTGTTCCGAGGGAGAAAATCTTTTGAATGGCGTCGGCTTGGCGTGTCGGCGTTAACGTTATGAACCCCCCCTGCAATCACGCTAAAAAAAGTATCGTTTCGCCGCTTGAAATTTTTCCCCCTGAACCTATTTAGGTCTTACGCGATGCCGAAGACGGGTCGCGGCTCAAATCACTTGGAGAAAACTCAGGAGATTTTGCAATGGCTACTACGCTTTCGTTGGCCCCACTGTTCCGCCACTCCGTTGGCTTTGATCGTTTCAACGACCTTTTTGAATCGGCGCTTCGCAGCGAGGCCGGTACGACCTATCCACCGCATAACGTCGAAAAGCACGGTGATGATCACTACCGGATTGTCATCGCGGCTGCCGGCCTGGTGGAGGACGACCTGGACATCCAGGTGGAAAAAGGTGTGTTGACCGTCGCCGGCGGCAAGCGCGAACACAATGAGGGCATCACTTACCTGCACCAGGGTATTGCCCAGCGGGCATTCCGCTTGTCGTTCCGCCTGGTCGACCACATCGAAGTGCAGGGCGCACAGCTCGCCAATGGCCTGCTGAGCATCGACCTGCTCAGGGTGGTGCCGGAGGAGGCCAAGCCGAAACGCATCGCGATTGGCGGTGCTGCCAAGGCCGATGTGAAATCCATCGGCGAGCAGTAAGGTGAAATGAATAAAGGCGCTCCTTGGAGCGCCTTTATTCTGCCTGGCGATTGACCGTCATTAGCGGCGAATCGGCCGACCTCAACGCATGCCGAATTTTTCCAGCGTCGGCGCCAGCCCCAGCAGATCCACGGTGCTTTTGCCGGCTTCCAGCCCCGCACGAATGCCCTCTTCCTTGTCCTCGCGATTGCGGCTCAGGCGAATCACTTCCTCGACCCGAGACTGCTCCACCACCACCAGGCCGTCGCGGTCGCCGACAATAATGTCGCCTGGGTTGATGTGCACGCCGCCGATCACGATAGGTACGTTGACCTTGCCCGGTTGGCACTTGTTGGTGCCCTTGATGCTCAGGCCGCGCGAGAAGGTCGGGAAGCCCATCTCGATGATGGCGTTGGCGTCACGCACGGCGCCGTTCATCACCAGGCCGACGATCCCGAGTTTCTGCGAGGCCAGGGTCAACAGATCGCCCCAGGGCCCGGCTTCCATGAAGCCCTTCGCGTCCACCACCAGCACGTCGCCGGGCTTGGCCTTGGTCAGGGCGTAGTGGATGGCCAGGTTGTCGTCGGGGCGGCAGTCCACCGTCAGGGCTGGGCCGGCCAGGCGCAGGCTCGGGTCGACCGGGCGCAGTCCGCTGTCCAGCGCGCCTGTCTGGCCCTGGGCTTCGTGGATGGTGGCGGTGCCCAATTGCTTGAGGGTGTCGAGTTGGTCTTGGGTGATAGGCATGATGCTTTCCGTTTTTATTGAAGGTCGGTTTTTCAGGCGGCAGGGGTGTGGCGGCCCAGCCAGGCGAGTGCCTGGTCGAGGCTGGGTTTTTCTTCGCTGATCGGCTCAACCGCCAGGCCCTGGCTGCTGTGGCTGAAGCGCTGGCGCACGCCACCGAGCACGCTGCTGGCGATGCCCAGCGAGGCGAGCTGGCGCTCGGCGTCTTCGACTTCGTGCAGGCGCCGCGTGGCATGCACCACATGGGTCGACACGAGCATTTCGAGGAAGGCGGGCAGGGGCGCCTGGTCGATATCGGCCAGCACTTCGTACAGCGCCCCCCGCAATTGCTGGCGCTCGGCGGCCAGCAGCACTTCCACGGCCAGCGCCTCCATGCCTTTGGTGAACACGCTGCGCAGGATCTTCAGGGTGATCGCATCCCCCGGCTGGCTGGCCGGCAGGGCGCGTGCGCGGGCACCGGCCGCGTTCAACAATTCGACCAGCGCATCGGCCTTGGCGCCCGCACACAGCAGCGGGGTCTGTTCGCGCAGGTAGGCAATGGCGCCCATGATCGCCACGTCGACGTAATCGATCTGTTGCTGTGCGGCTTGCTCTGCAGCGATCCGTTTGCGTTCGGGCGCGGCGGTGGTGAGGTCGGCGAACAGGGCGCCGGGCTTGAGGTGCGCCAGGCATTCGCGGGTGACCTCCAGCGACTGGGTGCCCACCACGCAGGACAGCACGCAGTCCGAGTCAGCCAGCCACGCGCCGATGGATGAGTGGATCGGCACGCCGATGTTATCCGCCAGTGTCTGCGCTGCCGGGGCAATGCGTTGCTCACACAGCAGCAATTGCGCCGTGGTGGTATTGGCCAGGGCCTGGGCATAGCAACGGCCCACTTCGCCGAGCCCTACGATTGTTATTTTCATGTCGCCTCCGGATTCAGGTGGCAATACAATTAAAATACAATTTGGCCGATTGCAAACGATTTTTGTACAAAGTGCCAGAAGGGTGCCCAGGCGCAGGTGACGAAATCGACTGCTTGCATGGCAGGGGCGTCCACGGTAGAACCGCTGAAATTCAAATGATCAGAAGGGAAAAATGGCCAACGATCTCATCTACGAGACCTTGCGCAACCGCATCATTGCCGGCCAGTACGAGCCCGGCACGCAGCTCAAGGAAGAACCGCTGGGCAAGGAGTTCGGCCTGAGCCGCACGCCGGTGCGCGCGTCGCTGAAGAAGCTGGTGGACGACGGGCTGGCCGTGATCGAGGCCAATCGTGGTGTGTTCGTGGCCGGCTGGACCCAATGGGATCTGGAAGAGATGTTCAGCTTTCGCGAGCTGCTCGAGCCCCATGCGGCAATGCTCGCGGCCCAGCGTGCGACGCCACAGGACGTGGCCGAGTTGCAGCGTATCAACGAGCAGATGGCAGCTGCCATCGCCGGCAAAGGTGCGGATGTGACCCTGCGTGTGCAGGAAGCCAATCGGGCGTTTCATGGCCAGGTGCTGGAGATCGCCCGCTCGCAACGGCTCAAGTCGATGCTCGCCACGCTGATCGACATGCCGGTGATCACCCGCTCGTTTTTCCTCTACCGTCCGGCGGACCTGGAGCGCAGCCTGCAGCAGCACCTGGACATCACCTACGCCATCGAGCAGAACGACGGCGAGCTGGCCCGGCACGCCATGCAGACCCATATTCGCATGGCCTACCTGCGCTTTATGGCACGCCGCAGCGAGTCGCCCGTTCGTCGATAAAAAAATACAAAACTAAAACAATATGCGTTAGAGTCGGCGCCACGAGACCGGGCAATGACTCCTGCCTGAGATTCACAAGGACCCGAAGAAACACCTGACGTGAGGCTTTCAACACGCCTCAGCGGGAGCCTGCACCCCGGATTCGGCACACACGGCACATTCCAATAATAAAATCAGGTATTCCGTATGAGTATTCAGGACTCCACCACTGAAAAACCGTCGCGTTTTCGCTGGATCGTCGCTGGGCTGTTTTTCCTCGTGTACACCGTGGCGTCGGCCGACCGCGCCAACCTCGGCGTGGCCTTGCCGTTTATCCGCGAGGAATACCCCATGACCAACGCCGAGGCCGGGGCGCTGCTGAGTGTGTTTCTGCTGGCCTACGCCCTGGCGCAGATTCCCTCGGGCTTTGCCTCCAGCCGCTTCGGGGTGCGCAGGATTTTCTCGTTTTCGATGATTGCGACGTCGGTGTTCACTGCGCTGATGGGCACGGTCAATTCGGTGCTGGCGCTGAAGATCTATCGCTTTGCCCTCGGCGTTGCCGAAGGCCCGCTGCCGATTGGCATCGCCTCGACGATCAACCAGTGGTTCCCGGCGAAAGAGAAGGGCACGGCCACCGGTATCTTCCTTGCGGCGGTCAAGTTCGGCCCGGTGATCGTACCGCCGTTGTGCGTGGCGATCGTGGCGATGTGGGGCTGGCGCGAAATTTTCTACATCTTCGCCGTACCGGGGATTTTGCTGTCCATCGCCTGGTATTTCCTGGTGGCCAACCAGCCCGCGCAAAGCCGTTTCGTGAACGCCGGCGAGCTGGCGTATATCACCGATGAAAGCAACAACGTCATCACCCAGAAAACCGCAGGCGCCCAACGCCACTTCAAGCGCCTGGATACGTTTATCCGGGTCCGGCCGGTGGCGCCGATCGCCACCAGTCGTGGCCTGTTTCGCTCCTGGAACGTGGTCGGTTGCGCGCTGAGCTACAGCTTCCAGGTGGGCATCACCATGGTGCTGTTGTCGTGGATTCCCACCTACCTGATGACGGTCAAGCAGTTCTCGATCATGCACATGGGCTTCGTTTCGGCCGCGCCGTGGGTGGGCGCCATTTGCGGCAACCTGCTCGGCGGGATCCTGTCCGACCGCGTGCTGGGCAAGCGGCGCAAGCCGGGGATGATGCTTTCGGCGCTGGCCACGGTCGGCACCATGTACGCCCTGATCAATTCACCGAATGACCCCACGCTGTATGCCGCGCTGTTGTTCCTCACCGGTACGCTGATCAGCATCGGCTACTCCTCCTACATGGTTTACCCGATGGGCCTGGCGACCAAGAAGACCTTCCCGATTGCCAGCTCCATCGTCAACATGGGCGGGCAGTTGGGCGGCGCGGCAGCACCGTTCCTGGTGGGTTTGCTGCTCGACAGCTATGGCTGGTCCCAGGTGTTCCTGTTCATGGCCATCGGCTCGTTCGCCAGCTTCCTGGTGCTGCTGACCATCGCCGAGCCGGTGCCGGTGAGCGAATGACTGCCATATTTTTAAAGTATCCAAACCCCGTTATTTAGATATTTTTCATAGGTGGACGGCACTGATAGGCTCGTAAAAAAACAAGAGAAGTGCCCGGTCATGTTCATACGCCTGTCCACCTCCATGAAACCCTTTACCACCCTGCTGGGCACCCTGGCCCTGATGGGCACGCTGACCAGCTGCGCCAAGGTCGATGTGCACACCGAAAGCGTCGACAAGCCCGAGGCCGATGCGCGCCAGGTGCTGCGCCTGGGCCATGACGGCAATGCCTACCCGTTCCTGGTCTACGCCAACGCCGACCTGTACAACCCGCCCAGTTCCATCGAACGCGCCGTGGTGATCCTGCATGGCGTGCAGCGTGACGGCGACGAGTACTTCAAGACCGGCCGCAAGCTGCTCGGCAATGCGCGCCTGCAGAACACCAGCACGTTGCTGCTGGCGCCGAATTTCCTCACGCCGACCGACTCGGGCATCAGCGATGACATGCCGCTGTGGCCACGCGACAAGTGGATGCACGGCATCGAATCGCAGTACGGCCACAAGGGCATCCCGGCGTTCCATGTGCTGGACGATCTGGTCGCCTATTTGTCCGATCGCCAGCGTTATCCTGCGCTCAAGGAAATCGTGATGGTCAGCCACTCGGCGGGCGCGCAGTTGATGCAGCGCTACGCGGTGATGAATGACCTCGACAGCGGCCTCAAGGCCCATGGCCTGAGCATTCGCTACGTGGTCGCCAGCCCGTCGAGCTACGTGTATTTCGAAGACAGCCGCCTGCAGGACGGCGCGTTCAAGCCGGTCGTGACCATCATGTGCCCCAGCTACAGCCGCTACCGCTATGGCCTCGACGGCGCGCCGGCGTACCTGCTCAAGCAGCACCTGACCAGCCGCCAGGTGTTTGCCCGCTATGCCGCGCGCGACATCACCTATCTGGTCGGCGCCCAGGACAACAACCCCACCAGCCGTGTGCTGGACAGCTCCTGCGGGGCCAGCTACCAGGGCGCGACACGGCTGGATCGCCAGTTGAACTACGTGAGCTACGAGCAGTTCCTGGCCAGCCAATGGCAGATTCCCCTGCGCCATCCCCAGCACACGATCCCGGGGATCGGCCACAACGCGGCACGCCTGCTGGGTGACAAAGCCGTCGCGCGGATGCTGTTTCCCTGAGTTCAACGCTGCTGCCTGACGCCGCGTCTCGATAAAAACAATAAGAGCATTGTATGAGCCAACCTCTCCCGTATACCCGGGCGCCCCGCGCCTGGGGGCCTGGCGCGTTGTCGCTGCTGGCCGCTGCCCTGATCGCTGCCCATGCCCAGGCCGATACGCTGCCATCGTCCGGCACCCTGTTCGATAACAGCCGCTCGGTGCTGCGTCCCACGGACAACGCGCAGCCGGCAGCGCCCGGTAGTGTACACATCGAAAGCCAGCGCGATGAGCCGGCGCCCACTGCCAGCGCCTCGACCTTGCAGCTGCAGGTCAAGCGCTTCGTGGTGAACGGCAATCGCGAACTCAGCGATGCCCAGTTGCAGGCCGTGCTGCAACCCTATGTGGGCAAGACCCTCGGCCTCGACGGCCTGCGCGAAGCCGCGGCGCAAGTCACCGCGCTGTATCGGGCGCGGGGTTACCTGGTGGCGCGGGCGTATCTGCCGGCCCAGGACATCCAGGACGGCCAGGTCATCGTGGGCGTTTCCGAAGGAGTGATCGGCCAGGTCAGCGCCTTGCCGGACGCGAATGTGCGCCTGCGCCCCGGTGTGCAGCAGCAGTTCGTCAACGCATTGCCGACCGGCACGATCATCCGCGAGCAGGACCTGGAGCGCGTGCTGCTGCGCCTGTCCGACATCACCGGAGTGTCGGTGCACGCCATCCTGCGTCCCTCGCAACAGCCGGGTGCGGCCGACATCGTGCTCAAGCTCAGCGAAATGACCGCCTGGACCGCCCGCGCCGCCATCGACAACTACGGCAACTACTACACCGGCACCAACCGCCTCACGTCGAGCGTCAGCCTCAACGATGCACTGGGGATTGGCGACAGTTTTACCGTCACCTCGCAGAACTCCTTCGAAGGCCTGGACATCAAGGGCGTCGGCTACCAGCAGCCGCTCGGTGCCACCGGGATTTCGGTGGGCGCCAACTACGCCGAGCTGGAATACAGCATCGGCAAGAACCTCAAGGGCCTGGATGCGGACGGCACCGCCGAGGTGTCCTCGGTGTTTATCAACAGCGCGCTGCTGCGCTCGCGCGACAGCAACATCAGCTTCAACCTGGCCGAGGATCACCGGCGTTTCGAAGACTCGGCCGGCGGTTTTACCGTGAACAAATCTGCGGTGTTTCGCAGTGCCACGCTGTACGGCAACTGGCGCGATGACTGGCAGGGCAACAATGCCTGGAGCCTGGCGTATGGCATTGGCGACCTGGATAAAAACACCCCTGCCGACGCCGCGCTGGATGCGCTCACCGCCAATGCTGCCGGACGCTACAAGAAGGCCAATGCGAATTTCAGCCGCCTGCAGTACCTGGGCAACGGCTACTCGCTGTTCGGTTCGTTGACCGGCCAGTGGGCCGACAAGAACCTCGATTCTTCGGAAAAACTCAGCCTCGGTGGCCCCAACGGCGTGCGCGCGTATCCGGTCGGAGAAGTGGCGGGCGACGAAGGGCTGCTGGGCCGCCTGGAGCTGCGCAAGTACCTGGGGCGTGTGTCCGGGGCGATTGCCGAGGGCACGCTGTTTGCCGATGCGGGCAAGGTCACGGTCAACAAGAACCCGTGGGACAACAGCGAAAATACCCTCACGCGCTACGGCTATGGCGTGGGCCTGAACCTCTATCACCGCGACCTGGTGATGAACGCCAGCCTGGCGTTTTCGCCGGGTGAAGACCCCACCAGCGACGACCGCGCGGCCAAGCGCCTGTGGTTCTCGATCTCCGGTTCGCCGCAGGCGTTTGCCGGCTTGGCCAGCGACATCGGCTCCAAGGGCGAAGACTTCGAGGTGGCCGAGACCGACACGGTGTTCTACGGCAGCATCGGCATTGTCCCCGAATACGTCGACCGGCGTGGCGCGACCTCGGCCGGGCCGAACGACCAAAGCCGCCTGGCTACGCCCAACGGGCGCAACATGGCGAGCTTCTGGCGCGCCCGCGACAACGTGTCGGCCATCGGTGTGCACGGCGGCTATGGCCTGAGCGAAGACTGGAAGCTGCTGTGGCAGCTCGAATACGGCATCTCGATGAACTACACCGAGAGCAACGATGACTCGGTGGTGAAATCCGCGTCCCCCAGCACCAAGTTGCGCAACACCGGCGCGGCCTTCAATAACGGCGACTACGGCACCTTGCTCTACGGCGTGTGGGACATGCCGATGAAAGAAGCCACCACCAGCCTCGATCCGTTCAACGGCAAGACCAGCGCCGCGTACTTCAACATCATCGGCTCGCCGGGCTTCAGCGCCGGCTTGTCCACCAACGTCAACGGCCCGCAAAGCTACAACGACACCTCGGTGAATGGCGACGCTGCGTTCAACCGGCGCCAGGCCGGCGTGGTGCAGTACTGGACACCGGAGTGGAACGGCCTGCAGCTCAAGCTGGCCTACTCGAACAACGGCATGAGCGCTGCCAGCGACGTCGACAAGGGCTACATCTACGGCAGCAGCCTGGTCTGGAACTACCGGGGTTTCACCGCCGTGGTGGCGGCCGAACGGCACATCAACTACTTCGGCATCACCAACCTGGCCCGCAACGCGCGGGGCGTGGGCAGCAGCACGCATGTCACCGACGGTACCTCCTCGGATGACTTCAGCTTCCGCTACGGCCTGGCCTATACCTTCGGCAACACCACGGTGTCGGCGATTGCCGATGACCTGTCGTACTCCGAAGACGGCGTGATCAATAACAGCACCACCTCCAGCGATCTCTCCGAGTACCGGCGCCGTGCCTACCTGCTCGGCGTGTCGCACAAGATCGGCGCCTGGCGCCTGAAGGCCAGCTACGGCAAGGCGCTGGCCGGCAAATGCGAAATGATCCGCGCCACCGCCGTCGACTGCGACACCCATGGCATGGGCGCCACCCAGTACGCCATCGGCGCCAACTACAAGCTGACCAAGAACATCGATGTGTTCAGCCAGTACGTGCTGCTGAAAAACAACTCCCTGGCCAACTACAACTTCGCCTTGACCGGGGTCTACGCGGCCAGCGGTTACTCGCCGGGCGTGGGCACCACCATCAGCGCCATCGGCACTGGCATCAACTATTCGTTCTGAGGAGCAGGCCATGAGCAAACAACACCGTCACACCGCACTGCCTGTACTCAAGCCCCTGAGTTTTGCCGTGCTCTGCGCCTTGTACGGCCTGGTGCCGATGCCTGCGCTGGCCCTGGACAACAATGCCTTGCCCACCAACGGCCAGGTGGTCGCGGGCAGCGGCACCATCACCAGCAACGGCAATGTCCTTACGGTTAACCAGGGCAGCGACCGCCTGATCGCCACGTGGGACACGTTCAATATCGGCAAGAACGCCCAGGTCAATTTCCTCCAGCCTGGCGCGTCGTCAGTGGCGCTCAACCGGGTGACCGGCAGCGACGGCTCGCAGATCCTCGGCCACCTGAATGCCAACGGCCAGGTGTTCTTGATCAACCCCCAGGGCGTGCTGTTTGGCGCTGGCTCCATGGTGGATGTCGGTGGGCTGGTCGCCAGTTCGCTGAATATTTCCAACAGCGATTTCATGGCCGGCAAGCAGGTGTTTGCCGGCCAGGGCGGCGGTGCAGTGGTCAACCAGGGCACTATCCGCGCGCGGGACGGCGGCAGCGTGGCGCTGCTCGGCAGCCAGGTGCGCAACGAAGGCACGGTGGTTGCGCGGCTGGGTTCGGTGGTGCTCGGCGGCGGTGAAAAAATCACCCTGGATTTCACCGGCGACGGCTTGATTAATGTCGAGGTCAACGACCCGGCCATCGGCGCCAGCGTGATCAATCGCGGTCTGCTCAGCGCCAACGGCGGTGCGGTGACCATGACCGCCCGCGACTCCCAGGCCATGCTCAGCAATGTGGTGAACAACCAGGGCGTGATCGAGGCGCGCAGCCTGCAACAGCGCAACGGCAGGATCATCCTCGATGGCGGCGACAGTGGCGTGGTGGTCAACGGCGGCGTGCTCGATGTCTCGGGCAAGCAGGTGGGTGAACGCGGCGGCAACGTGACCATGACCGGGCAGTATGTCGGCCTGTTCGACAGCGGCCGCATCGATGCCGACGGCGACCTCGGCGGCGGCACGGTGTTGATGGGCGGTGATTACCAGGGTAGCGGCAACCTGCACCAGGCCGACAGCACCTTCATGGGCAGTGACGCGCGCATCAGTGCGAATGCCTTGAGCAGCGGCGACGGTGGCAAAGTCATCCTGTGGTCCAAGGACAACACTCAATTTTACGGCGACATCAGCGTGCGCGGCGCCGGCCGCCAGGGCCGTGGCGGGCTGGTGGAAACCTCCGGGCACGCGCTGGACATCGCCGGCATCGTCGACCTGAGTGCGGTGTCGGGGCAGGGCGGTACGTGGCTGATCGACCCGTTCAACATCAACATCACCAGCGGCGCCAGCAGCGGCACGTCGTCCAGCTCCCCGTTCACGCCGAATGCCGGCGCCAGTTCCAACCTGAGTTCGGCAACGCTCAATGCGTCGTTGTCCGAGGGCGCGAATATCCTGGTGACCACCTCATCGGGCGCCGGCACCTCGGGGGACATCAACGTGCTGTCCAACGTCAAGGGCGTGGGCAACGCGACCCTGACCCTGCAGGCCCACCGCAATATCGTGATGACCAACACCAGCATCAGCAATGGCACCGGCAAGACCCTGAATGTGTCGCTGGTGTCCAACTTCAACAACAGCGGCAACGGCTCGGTGGCCTTGAGCAACGCGAGCATCAGCACCAACGGCGGCAACCTCACCATCAGTGGCGCGGTCGACCCGGCGACGTCCTGGGCCAGCACCAACGTCAGCAATGGCGTGGGTATTTCCTTGACCAACGGTACGCGCATCAGCACCAGCGGCGGCGACATCACCTTGCGCGGCGCCACCTCGTCGAGCCTGGCCGCAGGCTCCACGGCGACCGCGATCAATATCAGCCGCAGCACCCTGGATGCCGGTGGCGGCAATATCAGTATCACTGCGCTGCAGGCCAGCACCACCGGCACCGGCGATGCCTTCGTGCTCACTGGCGGCAGCACACTCCAGACCTCGGGTGTCGGCAACATCAACATCGACAGCAGCAACCTCGGCAGCGGCAATGGCACGCGCATCTTCAGCACCAGCAACACCATCGCCACCACCGGCAGTGGCAACCTCACCTTGCGTGGCAGCGCCGTGTCGGGCAGCGGCGTGCTGGTGTGCTCGACGGCGACAACGTCGACGCAAACCCTGAGCGTCGGCAGCGGCACCTTGACGGTGCAGGGCGCGGCGGATTCGGGCCGAGGTGTGTTCCTCGCGGCTTCGACCACCGGCGTAGTGACGCTGAACGCGGGCGCGGGCGGCGATATCTTCATCGAGGGCCGCAGTGCCGGTGACTCCGGCACGGTGGTCAACTCCACCGGAACCGGCTCGGTGATCAACCTGATCACCCAGGACGGCGACCTGACCTTGAACGGCAACTCGGGACCGGCCTCCAGCGCACCGGGCCTGAGCATTCGCAGCGGCGCCTCGGGTGCGGGCAATGGCGTCAATGTGCTTTCCAGCAGCGGCGATATTCGCCTGCAAGGCACCGCACAAGGGTCGGGGCCGGGGCTGTCGTTCAACGCCACTAACGCGCGCGGCTTCAACAACGTGATGACCGGCGGCAGCGGCAACCTTACCGTCACCGCGCGCAGTGCCAGTGGCGCCGCCTTGAGCTTCGACAACGGCACCAACACCCTGCAAGTGGTGGACGGCACCCTGCGCCTGGACCTCGATACGCCGTCAGGCAACTACCTCAACCAAGGCAACGGCACCGCGTCGATCACCGCCACCGGCAACGGCGCGGTGCTGATCAGTCGCGGCGGCTTGATCCACAACAACCTGCTGGAGACCCGTACCGAACCGACGCGCCAATACCATCAGAGCCAGATGGTCGGCGGCGCCTGGAGCCAGCCGCTCACCGCTCGCAGCCGGGACGCCGATGAGGTGCAGATCGACGTGGAGCGACCGCTATGACCGAGCCGCTGTTCTCCCTGGAGGGCTTCGAATACCTGTGCTACACCCGCGACCATGAAGGCGGCGCGCGTGAACTGGTGCGTTTGCTGCAACTGATCGACCGCAACTACGGCAAATTGTCCGAGCAGTTTTCCCTCAGTGTGTCGCCGGGAATCAGTCCTGGCGAGCTGGAAAGTCACGTGCTGACGCGCATTACCTGCGCGATCACCGCACTGTTTTCCGACCCCGGTTTCAGCCTCAGCCCGGGGGGCTTTGGCCAGTTGATCAACCTGCAGCGCTGGCTGTCCTCGCTGTTTGCCGCGAGTGCCTTTATCAATGCGGATCACATCCTGCGCGCGCTGAACCTGCTGGGGCCCGACGATGGTGACTACCGCCTGGCCGAGCAGGACCTGGTGAAGTTCTGCCTGTTGTATTCGCCGGAATCCCAGTTGCCGCTGGACGTGGACCTGCTGTGGGCGCAGAACCCGACGCTGGCGGCGGCGCTGTGCATGGCGCTGCTGTCGCCGCGCTTTCTCGGCACCCCGGCCGCGCACTCCAAGCGCGAGGCCTTGCTGACCTGGCTGCCGGGGCGCCTGGAGCAACTGGACAGCCTGGACACGCTGCCGCTCAACGTACTGCACGACGTGTACATGCACTGCAGCTACGCCGACTTGCCCGAGCGCCATCGCATCAAGGCCTCGATCAATACGTTGATCGAACGCAAGCTCGCCAGCGTGGGCATCACCAGCGTGCCCCCGGCTGCCGCGCCGGTGCGTGACAAACCGCTGATGCTGGTGCTGCTCGAATGGTTCTCCGGCGGGCATTCGATCTACCGCACGCACTCGCTGACGTTGCAGGCGGCGCGGCGGGATTTCCACGTGGTGGCGCTGGGGTATGCGGCGAACGTGGACGAGCTCGGACGGGCAGTGTTCGATGAGTTTATCGAGCTGTCGGAGCCGGATGACCTGTTTGCCTGCCTGCGGCAGATCTCGGCCATCGCTGGTGCACGCCGGCCCGAGGTGTTCTACATGCCCAGTGTCGGCATGTTCCAGATCACCCTGTTCGCCAGCAACCTGCGCTTCGCGCCGCTGCAGGTGGCCGCCCTCGGGCACCCGGCGACCACGGCGTCGCGGCATATCGACCTGATCAGCGTCGAAGCGGATTTTGTCGGCGACCCCGCGTGCTTTACCGAACGCCTGCTGCAACTGCCGGCGAACGGGCAGCCGTATCGGCCCTCGGCAATTCCGGTGCAGTTGCCACGGCTGCCGCGCGAGGATGCGCCGTGGGTCAACGTCGCCATCGCCGCCACCACCATGAAACTCAACCCGACCTTCCTGCGCGCGTGCGAGGCGATTGCCGTGCGCACGTTGCACACCTGCGGCAAGCGCGTGCGTTTTCACTTCCTGGTGGGGCAGGCGCAAGGGCTGCTGTTCCCGCAACTGGTGCGGCTGATCGAGCGATATGTCGGCGATGCCACGGTGTACCCGCATCAGCCCTATGCCGATTACATGGCCACGTTGAACCGCTGCGACCTGTTCCTTAGCCCATTTCCGTTTGGTAACACCAACGGCATCATCGACGCGCTGACCGTCGGCCTGCCGGGCGTCTGCAAGACCGGCCCGCAAGTGTTCGAGCATATCGACGAAGGGCTGTTTCGCCGAGTCGGCCTTGCGCCGTGGTGCATCGCACAGACCCATGAAGAGTACATAGCGGCCGCTGTGCGCCTGGCAGGCGACTTCGCCGAGCGCAGCGCGCTGTATCGGCACCTGGACACCAGCGCGCCGCTGGAGATTCTGTTCAAGGGCGAGCCTCATGCGTTGAGTGAGGCGTTGTTGGCAGAACTGGGCTGAATCGCGGTATGAGGCCGAGCCTATTGTGGCAAGCGGGCTTTTTTGTGGTGAGCGGGCTTGCCCCGCGTTGGGGGGCGAAGCCCCCCTAAAACCTGAGTACCGGATCTACCTGAGAGACCGCAGCGGTCTTATTGGGGCTGCTGCGCAGCCCAACGCGGGGCAAGCCCGCTCGCCACAAAAAATTGCTGCTGCCATAAACAAGCACGCAGGCCGTGGGAAATTTTGTTCGAGGGCGAGCCTCATGGGTTGAGTGAGGCGTGGTTGGCAGAACTGGGCTGAATCGCGGGATGAGGCCGAGCTTATTGTGGCAAGCGGGCTTTTTTGTGGTGAGCGGGCTTGCCCCGCGTTGGGGGGCGAAGCCCCCCTAAAACCTGAGTACCGGATCTACCTGAAAGACCGCAGCGGTCTTATTGGGGCTGCTGCGCAGCCCAACGCGGGGCAAGCC